>WAOL01000063.1 GCA_015521295.1 Desulfurococcales archaeon | reverse complement strand
CGTAATCTAAGAAAGTCAAAAGTCAGGTGTAAAATTCCTAGATGGAGTAGGGCCTTGGGCTAGGTACCTAAGTTACTCTATTCAATACTCTAAGCTTAAGGCGTAGCTAAAAACAGCAATCACGGGCAGACTCACCGAGAATCAAGTCCTAAGAACCTCCGGCTCCGAAGGCCCGAGACTAATGAGCTATTTTCCAGCGGAAACCATAGTTTCGGAAATGCTGTGCAGAGCTGATTATCACTTAGATTTCATCATAGATAATTTTGAAAACACCTAGACTAGAAAGGCTAATTGGCCTATACGCAATAATATACTGGATGGGGGTTCAGGGGGTTGTCTAGGGTTATAAGAGTAAAGTATGAGAAAGGCGTTCTGAAACCATTAGAGCCGCTAGAACTAAGAGAAGGTACAGAGCTACGCGTAGCTCTCCTAGCCCCGATGGAAGAGAGAAAAAAGATTGTTGAGAAGTATAAGGGGTTCATGGGAGAGGCATCCAAGGAGGAGATTGACCAACTACTGCTGGAAGCCGAGTTCGAAGACTTCTAACCATACCCTATCTGGCAGGTGATGGCAGCCTTGGAATTTGTGGATTCGAATGTGCTTGCCTACTATATCTTCAGGAGCGAGTACACTGAGGAAGCAGCAAGACTTCTAGCGGAGCACGAGGACCTTGCAACCTCGATTCGTGTAATTGATGAGGTAATATTCCTGTCAATAAGGAGACTTGCGCTGGAGCGACTAGGATTACGGAGACTCGATAAGGTGAAGGCCTACATCTCTAAGCATGGGCTCAACTTTGCGCTGGAAAAATTAACGACGCTGAGAGACGTAATCCACGACCTAAACATTATAGTTCTTAAAGATGTTGCCAGCTTCGAAGAACTGCTGGACACCATGGTTAAGTATAATCTGACGCCAAGCGACGCACTAATAGCACTAACCTGCAGGCACCACAACATCAAAACCATCCTAACCTTTGACCAGGACTTCAAGAGAGTACCGTGGCTAAAGGTAATCCCCTAACCATGTAAGAGATTACCAACAATGAAGCAGAAAAACATCAGAAGTTCCCTACGTTTAACTCTAAATTGCAGCACTCTATTGAGGAATAAATGAAACTCTATGTAGAGGATTTATAGGTGACGGAACTCTCAAGAATCCGAACCCGAGATCTCGGGCTCCGGAGGCTGGCTCTTATAATGGAATGTCCCTTCCATCGTTCCGGACGATCTCCAAATCTATTTATAGGGTAACGCATGGGCAGGGAGCATCTTGTTGGTTGAGGGAATGTTTATGTGGTTGGTGGTTGGTTTTGTTGGGTTCTGCGGGGTGATGGGGCGACGCTCCGAGCCCCGTAGGACCTTAAGCCTAGATGGGAGCCTCGTGCCGTTGGGCTCGACAGCCGCCCATGACCCCACGGGATGAACCCTGCGCAGGGGCGAGCCCTCTAGGCGAGGCGGAACTCCCTAGGCGCGACCATGAATCTAAATATAAAATAAATGAAATGAACACCTAGGGAGAAAACGGCTGACTCAAGTACTATGGGCATTCATCCAAGGTTCCTCAGGGTTGGTTCCTGAAGCCTCTCTAACTTAAAACTGAGGAACTCCTTCAATAGGTCACGAGCTTGCATTAGCTCGTCTGTTTTCCATATTACTACCTTATGTCGTAGTAAGAGCGAGTAGGCGACCTCACCAATGTTATATACTATAACGTCAGTTACCCCCTTGCGGTACAACGACTCGGCCACCCTAGCCCCCACGAGCAGAACTGCAGGCACGTTCCTAAGTTTCTCCTCCTTGTACCTGTTCTCCAGGGTCTCCATATCATGTACTTTCCCTTCACGGATCCTAGCTATTAGGAAGTACTTGGCCTTACCGAAGTGCTGTGATATTGTGGTACTTGGCAGGGGCTCATCCAAAGGTATGCATACGGTGAAGTTATTGCGTGTACTTGGCTTAACCATTATAATAACGTCAGCTATGGAAGGTACTTCACGCTTAAGCAAGTCAGTGATCCTTCGGCAAACTATTGAGACGTCCTCGACAGTCCGTAGTGGAGGGGCTCTAAGGGCTGCTTCAACGAATATTACTGGGCCGGCCCACCTAGCCTTAAGGCTTACAAGTTTCGATTCGCTGGCAACACTCTCTATTAGGGAGGACAATTTCCTGAGCATGTTTTTGTCCTTAGGGAGGTCAAGAATTGAAAGTATGCTATCGTGGCCAGCTTCGTATGCCGCCACCATCATTCCTGCAATAGCTACCAGCGTACTGGCCTGATATGCCATATATGAGCTGGTATAACTGAAGATGAGCAGGCCTAGAGCAACACCCCCGCCCTCTAGAACATCCCCAACAGTATGCAGGCCGTTAGCCCTAAGGGAGGGCGAATTAATAATCTCTGATGCTTTTACCTTCAAATATGCTGAAAGGCCCAGCGGTGGTAGCGATAAAAGCTGAATTAATGCCGGAGTGAGAGATACTGTTCTAGGTATGTTGCCTAAACCCTCAGCCCCGACTTCAACAGCAACAATAATCAGTAAGGTAGCGATAATCAACGTCACTAGATCCTCTAACTTATAGAGCCCATAAGGTAATCTTCGTGCCCTCTGCGATCGAATAATTAGTACCGAGACAAGTACCATGACTGTAATGATGACGTCCAACATAGCATGAATCCTTCAATTAATACTGCGGTAATGCCGCTGAGGAACCCAATGATTAATCTTAGCAACATACTTATTACCGTAAGCAATAGTGAAGCAATAACGTAGGTCATGAGTTCCTTATGCCTAATCATATCGAACACCACACATATGTCTACTCATCGAAAAAGTGTATAGTCCCTCACTAGTGCTACTGTGTTAGCGGACAGAGGATCTACGTATAAAAACAAAAATAACAAAGTTATATGGTGGGCGACTAACATGAAAGTTACTCTAGTGTTGCTTGCTAGGGCAGGTGACCTCGTAGGGAAGAATAGAAGGGTATACGTAATTGACTTACCGGACGGAGCTACCTTATACGACTTAATACTCTTTATAAGAGAAAGTATAAGTAGGCGGTTAGGCGAAGGAATACTAAGCGGAAGGCTAATATTTGCCATATACGTCAACGGCACCCAGGTGTTAAGCCTAGATACTCGCCTTAGAGACGGGGATCGAGTAGTAGTGACAACACCTGAGATGGGTGGATAAGTCTTTAACTCCTTCTGCAAATGTCCCTTAGTAGTGATGAGGCTTTGGAGTACTTCTACGATTGGTTCGTGGAAGTAGCGGTCCTATTAATTGCTGCTAGGTTGCTTGAGTTTATTGCTGAGAAACTAAAGCAGCCTAAGGTGTTTGCATGGGTAATGATAGGGTTAGTCCTTCCATTAATGCATTATGAGCTATCTATGGTCACAGTGTCACTAGGAATATTGGGGATAATAACCTACTTGTTTTACATAGGCTTGGAAGGATCATTAAGGGGATTTTTAAGAGGGTTACGCAACGCTGGACTAATAGCTGTGGGAGGCGTCATTACCTCATTAACCTTCCCGCTATTGATTCTTCCCTTATTAGGTATTAACGTATTTGAAGCATTTGCCGTTGGTGCTGCTCTCTCAGCTACCTCCGTTACGCTCACAGTGAGGACGCTCGAGGAGTTTGGGAAAGTTAGGAGTAAAGAGGGGCAAGCAGTGTTAGGTGCGGCAGTCGTTGATGACGTACTTGGGTTAGCCTTACTGAGCACATTGGTGGGGTTAACGGAGCTTAAGTCAGAGATAGATGTACTAATTTCCGTATTAGAGATAATCGTGTTAGCGTTTGCCTTCTGGTTCGCAGTAGCCTTCACTATTCAGAAGGTAGCTCACCCAATGTATAAGTGGTTCTCAAGGCTTGGCGAGGAAGCCCCAGCACTAACACTGACATTCGCCATGCTACTACTCCTGTCATTCGCGGCAGTTCAGTTGAGGCTTAGTGCTATCCTCCTTGCGTATGCTCTCGGATTAGGGCTTTCATCATATAGGTACATGGCGAGCAAAACCGAGTCCATGATATATCCGCTCGTAACGCTGTTCTCACCACTATTCTTCATAAGTGCCGGGTCAATGCTTGACATAACATCCTTAGCCAGCATCGGTTTCGACAGATCCCTACTCATAGTCATCGTAATAATATCGCTAGGTTTCTTGACAAAGCTCATCGGGTGCTTTGTACCAGCAGCAATAAGCGGATTTAGCAAAAAGGAAGCTTTGGTAATTGGTTTAGGGATGATTCCAAGAGCGGAGGTAATGATGACGACAGCATTAGCCGCACGAGAGGCTGGAATTCTCTCTTCCGAGTCTTACTTAGCCCTGATACTCTTGATACCCATATCATCGTTAACCGTTCCTGCATTAATATCCGTGGTTTACAGGAGGGGTAATCATTGAATCCGTTAATAGAGAACATTACTTCAACTGTTGTCAATTTTTAAAAAACCTCGTGTTTACACTCAAGTGGTGAGGAGGGGACGGATAATCAACTATCAGCTACACAAGGAAGTGATGTTGTATTAGAAAAGAAGAGGACTATGCGGTGGCTTGTAAGGGAACTTAAGAAGCAGGGATTCATGATATGGCCTGATTATCTAATAGAAGTTGCTGGCATAACACATAAGGTTGATGTGTTGGCAGTGCTTTCACCCGTAACTGGCGTAGAGCTAAAAATAGCATTCATTATCGCAGATACGCCACTAAGACCTGAGGATGTTGAGAGATTTAGTGTGTGGAGGCAAGAAGGGAGATTCGATAAGGTCGTCATCATAGCTCTAAGGGACGTAAGTGTGGAGGCCTACGAACTAGCTAAGAAGCTAGGTATAGATATTGTCCGTGTTGGCAGGGACATAGAGGTAAAATATAGGGAGGAGTTAGGAAAATATGATGTGCTTCATGTTCATCCGGTTATAAGTAAGGAGAACGCTGTCAAGACACTTAAAAAACACGAGAAGGGATTCCTAAAACGTATTGGTGTGTTGAAGCACCACTTCCTGATTTACTTACCCTTCATAGAGTTCGAGTTGGAGGCCATAGTCAGAGGACCCGAAGAAGAAGGTTCAGGAGAGGTTGAAGAACTATCCCTCACATTCGAGGGCATACGAGGATCCTTAGTTATTGAGGAAGGGGATACACTGAAACCTTTAAAGGATAGAGGGGGTTTTGCTGAGCTAAGCGATGCAGCCTTAGACATGATCAGAATCTTAACAAGGGATGGGTATAAGACCATTAGCGAACTAGCGATGGAGCTAAAGCTGGGTGAAGGTAAGATAAAGTCCGTGGCTAATTTCCTACTAAATAAGGCCCTAGTGGATGTGTACTCCGACGTCGTAGAAATACGTAAGACAATAGCAGAAAATTCCTTCTCCATCTTAAGGTCACTGGAAGCCAGGGGGGTTCATCTACATGAGGGTGAGCCTCCCGCATCCAATAAGGAGCTAGTAATATTCCCAAGAACAAGCATAGATGGATTAATATCGTTTATAGAATCTTTTGCGAGGAAAATCTCAGCTATCCACGTGGTATATTACCCGTTCTATGTAGGACTAATAGAATGTAATGGGGAGAAGAAAGTTGTCAAGTATGCGTTAGTAGATGCTGTAACGGGAGCAGATGCAAGGGCCGTTTCGTGGCTACTGACGTATGTTGAGGATGTGATAGAGGGGTTTGTAGAGAGGGCATCTCAGTAAGTCAGGGGAAGAGGGTCGATAATCTCAGCATACCCTAGGTATTCCAGCAAAATAGCCTCTAGTTCATCAAAGAAAGTAACGGTGCCTGGAGCTACTACTCTGCCGTTGACCGATAGTCCACGTTTCACCCTTACAGCAACTCCGCTATGGGTGATAGTCAGCCCTTTAAGTAATAGTTCGTGATATCTGGGAACTATTCTTAAAGCACAACTTAGGGCTTCGTGATCTACAGACTCTAGTGGGAGCTTGTAACTTAAGGATTTCTTAAGTCTAAAACGTCCTAACGCAGTCGAGAGTTCCTCTATTATGCTAATGTACTTTATGCAAAGCTCGGTCTCCATGCTTGACGCGCACCAGCCGATAGTGTCGTTAATCTCGATGGACATTCTCTCTAAGTCCTCTCTCTGTATACGGGCGTGCTCCTTCATGGTAAGTTCTCTTAGTAGGAGTTCCCGAAGCACTCTCACCGACCTAATAAGAAAGGTGAAAGACGCAGTATAAATGAATGTGTTCTTAATGTTCCTCAGAACCCTACGTAATCTTGACTATTTCAGCAGCATTATTCAGTGCCAAGAATATAGCAACAGGTAAACTCACCTTAAGTAACTGCCCTTTAGAAAGCGTGAGTTCGGTTCCCCAAAGATTGAAGGAGGGAGTCTTAACTAGCGACTTTATTATGGCATATCCTTTGAATGGGGAGAGGTGTTCCCCTATGTTAAAGTTAAGAATGTCACTCTCCGTACTAAGTATCTTTGATATGAGACCGGACTTGCCATTGATTGACCCCGGTATCCTAACTAATCTTGACAGGTCTTGAGTAACTTGCTCGTCTAGCTCCACATACACGTGCTCGATAACGGTTTCTGGATCTTGCAGTACGCTTCCTAACTCAATACCAGACCTAGCTATTCTTCCACGCCACCCACCATCGCTCGGAAGTGGTGGCGCGGGCTTGATTCTTTTAGATTGAATGAAGAGCTTGTTCAGGTCTAGACCAATGCCTTTAATGTAATCTATGAGTTCGCGACGCTCCTTAGAATTAAGCTTCAACCAGTCGGCTTTTCCCGTCTCTACTACGACATGAAATCCTCGGTTTCCTGTGAAGTATATCAGGATTTCGCTTCGGCTGAAGCCGAAATCTTGGACGAGGATGTCAATTAGCCTTAAAAGGTGATCCTTACCGAGATTAATGCACTTCTCAGTAACAATGCTGAAGGTTTTACTCTCCTCAATCTCTATGACTACGTTATCGCATCCTCTGATGTGATCCACGTCGATGTCAAACATTAGTTCTGAACCTAACCAGCCTTTATCCTCCATGCGTTCGGCTGCTGGATCCCGGTATATTGCAGCGGAATAGTATGCTTGCCGGGGTGTTTGCTTGGTTAGGTACTCTCTGAGGGAGGCCATACTTTGGAAGGATAAGTGCCGTATATAAGATCTACTTTCAAACGGTTGGAAAGCGAATTCCCTAAGCATGTAATTTTCTGGTAAACGAAGTTGCGCCTCCGAATAATATTCCCTCAACAATTCCCGCACTGTGTTTTCAGTCTTAGTAACCTTCATAGGATATTCACTCTGACCTAGGGGCGACGTAGTAGCTTAGTTTGGCGCCCTGCATGTAGCTCAGCTCGAGGTGAGCAGGCATGTCCGAGTCCGCACGCAGGATGACCTTATCCGACAATTTTATCGGCTGCTTCAAGTAACTGAAGTACTCCATACCAAAACTAACGCTAAAGCCAGGTGACTCTGCCTTCGCGCTTTCTAGCGTGCCTCTCTCCAGAGACAACTCAACCTCAGCCTCACCCAGGTCGCTTATGGACCTTAATTTAAGGGCATTCTCGTCTCCGCTAATCCATAGAGTTTCACCTACGTCTTCAATGCTGTTTATAGCATCATATATTACGGTACCTGAAGTTACGTACTCGTTATTTAATTCCAAGGACAGCTCAGGTATGCTTTCTGCTTCGCCCTCGGCTCTTAAAGGTATCATGAACCTTCGTGGGACGCCTCGCCTTTCGAATACGAAAGATATGGAGGATTCCGTCCACTCTATGCTAATTCTGTCATCGCGCTCCGCGGTCTTCATTATCTTCCCAACATCCTCTAAGTCTATTACTAGCGTGCTCTCATCATCAACGTCGAACTCATCGAAGGATTCCTTGGGTATGGTGAATGCTATTAGCGCGGTTCGTGACGGGTCTAACGCTTTGAGTGAGAGACCTTCGTCTGGACTGATCTTGATGACGGCTGTCTCAATGAACTTACTTGCTGATGCTATTATGTATCGCCAGATCCTTGCGTCAGCAAAAGTTACCTTCACGCACAACACCGTTTAATCCGTGTGTTCTAGGATATTAAAAATAACCACTTAAGGAGGCAACGATGTTATTCGTACTCACGCCACGTGTAACCGCACTTCGTACACGTGTATATCCTCGTGGGTGGCTCGTCCGCAGCCCTAGTTTGAAGTATTACGTAATAGGCCTCATCGTTCCCACATCTCGGGCACCTAACGCCCTTAGTCTTAGGAATGCCCTCTTTCTCCTTCGTGGTGTCTAATATGAACATCCTCTCTGTTTCCTTGTGTCGTATCTTCTTCCTAATTATCACTCCTTTCCCGGTTTCATCAACCTCCTTAACATATCCGCAGGAGGTGCATACCAGTATTGTTTTGTCTCCCTGCTTCTTAGGGACCATCATACTCCCGCACTTCGGACAGAACTCCAGCATGGCTCCTCCCCCGCACACCTAGTCTAGGTTGTATCTGTGCATATTAACCTATTTACTTCCTTTGACAGGGCATCAAGAAGCTTCAGGCTTTCCTTCACTCTCAACTTCACTGCGTAGGGAAGTCCTTGGAGTTTGTGTTCATAGGGCTCATTGAGGTTAATGATTAACCTTACTTCATCAATTAACCTCGATGAATGCAAGTATCTCACCGTGGTGTTACTACTGCCATCAGTTAACCCTAGATGCTCGACGCCTTTCTCTCCCCGTACTATTGCGTAAAGCGTCAGGTTACGCCCTAGGCAGTCCTTAAACTCTTTCATAATTAAAATACGTGATTCAGTCTTCAACTCCTAAAGTCTCCTTAAGTTCCTTAAGTAACTCTTCCGTGATTGCCTTAGATCTCACTACAACTTCCTTCAATACTTGGCCAGGATCTACGGTCCCATCAGTTACTATCCTTATTACAGGGCTCCCCTCGAGGGGGTGTTCAACGGTGTATGCAGCTAGGCGAACATTAGGGTGGCTTAACGCCATTTTAGCTATTAAGTTACCTATGGTGTGGTCTTCACCCACTAACTTAATCACGAGTTCTTTATCGGTACGCTTTCTAATCACTACCTCCAAGCCAAGCCCCTTCCTTCTCCTGCTAGCTTTCTTAATAAGCTTCTCCACTCCGAAGTTACGAGAAGCCTATGTCCTTCCTCCTCAACAAAGCCTTCACTCCTGAGTTCCTCCATAATTTCCTGTACACTTTTGTTCTGCAACATTGCGAGAGATGTGATCAAGCACTTAGCTGAGTATGATGCCTTGGGCTTGACCTTAATGAGTTGCTCTAACGATGCCGCTAGTTCTTTTGCAATGTTTATAACGACATCATTGGGGGCATTAGTGTAAAGTACTCCACCCTTCACATGCGCGTCGCTACCTAGGATTCTTAGTACCTCAACTAACGCGTCTGTAGGAAATGGCTTACCTATAATCTTTATCAAGTCATTAAGTTTAACGTACTTTCCGCGTTCCATCCATGCATTTAATCTTCTCCACTCCCTGTATGCTCTCAAGATGGCGTAACGCGTCTGTAGAGCCTCTACCCTGTTGCCAAATACCGTTATCACTATTTTATCGCCCTTAACCTCTGCCCTTATCAAAGATGCGCGTACGCCCTTAGCATTAAGTATTGAGTCAAGGAGTTCTAGGCACTTGCCGCGATCTCCACAGGAAAGCGCGAATTTGAACGTAGTCATAGGTGAAGAACCCTAAGTTGCCCATAATCTGAGCTTACCTTTCTTTTTTCCACGTTACTGCATGAATCACATCTTAGTGTGTCGCTACCTGACCTAACCATGCGATTCCCGCATTTTCCGCAGAATGCTAGCACGACACCTAATCGATGTTCCTTAATAGTTAAGTTGTAGGGCGGGTAGTTGTTTAACACTTTAGCCTTAAGGATGTCGCCGACACGCACCACTTCATAGAGATTCTTAACGTACTTGTCGGTGGACTGTGAGATGTGTAGGAGTCCCGTAAAACATGTTGGATACCGGCGACCGTGGTAGTCGCCAGCTATTTTAACTATAGCGAACTCATCCTTAACTACTTGCACGATTCCATACACTACATCGCCCTTTTCAGGCATCCTAGGGGGATTCACGGAAGGCTTTACGAACACTACCCGGCTAAGCATATCTACCTGTGTTACACCCGTCATGGCAGCTCTTACCACGCCATCTTGGTCAAAAGTGCCCACTCCTGGCAGGAACTCCTCAATTACACATATTTCCTCTCCAGGGGTCACCCTCCGTCCCTGTATCTCATTTAATCTTCCCAAGGATTATCCTCCTACTTGACTAGATGATCCTAACCTTTAATTTGTGATGTTTCCCCATACTTCCGTTTGAACCTGACTAGCACGGTCTTAACATAGTGAACCTTCCTTCTATGCTTGGGAAGGAACCACCTTATAGGAAACTCGAATAACTTAACAACCTCAAACGTTGATCCGGACTCACGTGCGACCCTAGATAGAATGCTGAAGAGACCCTTGCTCACCTTATGAAGGGAATACACAGTTCTACAAATCGATAGAGCAGCCCTAATGAAGTCCACATCAGCTCCCCTTAAGTGGACACCAAAGGGAGGATTCATGACCACAGTACACGTACGCACTTCACGGAGGGGGATTGACTCCCTTACATCCCCCGCAATGAAGCTTACGGGAACGCTTACACGAGGCTCTAAGAAATCCCTAGCCTTGCCTAAGGCATCGTAGTCGATATCAACGCAAACAACATGGCTCGCTTCCAGTAATGCAGCGCCGTAAGATAGCCTGCCAGTGCCACACCCTAAGTCGAATATTAGCTTGCTGCTTAAGTCATTAGCCATGTACGCTAACCACAGCATGCCAGCAGCGATGTCGGAAGGTGTGATGTACTGTTCCAACATTTCTGACGGGCTACTGAACTTAGGCACAGCCTCAATTTCACGCTCGAGATCCTTCTTCCTCAGGGGTGATCACCAAGGAAACCTATAGGAGTGATGTTTCCCTAAAACGTAAAGCGCCTCCCCGGGAGTCAGGACGGGCTTATGGTAGTCTGACAAGTCATCTATAGGTAGGCGGGGACAGGATGTAACTACAATTGAGTCTATGTGAGGGTTATCTAGGTTAGCCAGCGTTGCGTTAGTTAAGTACATGCATCTAGCAATGAAATACTTCCCACCCTTAGCCACGATAGCTTGCTTCACTGCGCTAACTACGTCAGGCCTATACTGGCCAGCAATACCGGCAATGATTAGCCAGTTACTAGCTTTATTGGCTAGGAAGATCTTGCCAAACCTTACCTTTAGAACCTTCCTAACAGTTTCAGTCATGTCAACGTAAGTACATCTATAGGGATCAACCTTAAAAACAGGCTTTAAACCTCCCAGCGATATCCCGGCTCCTAGTGAGTGAAATGAACCTCCGGAAACCATGATAACTGCGTCAACGCTATTTGACAGCACTGCTATGTCGGGATAGACGCATCCAAAGGCAAGCGATTTTCTCTTGTCATTAACTACGGTAATTCCATGCATCAGTAAAAACTTTCTAATAGTTCCATAGAGGTTCTTATGTTGCTGAGTCACGTAAAGAAGAACCCTTCTCAGTTTTCTTTCCTTTAAGTCTCTAATAAGTTCCTCCAGCACTTCCTTGTTTAATTCGGGTTCATACACTACGTCCTCAAACGCTACGTTTTCTGGGGGTTCCCAGAGAGGGTATCTGTCATGACCGAAATGTATGACTAAATCGTATTCCCTAACAATTTCGAGGTCAAGCAGGCATGACCCGAAATTTGATGATGCATCAATATCCACCTCAGAGTCATTAGTCTTAGCTAAGATGGCCTCCGCCACCCGTGTCGCGCAGGGTTTAAACCCCTCAGGTACTTGAATAAGTATTTTCTTAGCGCTCCGTATCCTAGATAATGTATTCTCCCTTAATGTGAAAATATGATTCCCGCATATCGTAAGACGTAGTTTTCTATCTGTGATCATTCTAAGAAGACGTAGTCTTCAACTCCTTTATAACGATCCTAGCATTAATTCCTAACTTATCCTTCAGACGCCGTAAGGCTTCCTTAGCTTGAGGTATCGCGGAACGCGGTATCCTGACCTCAGCTATCACACTACCGAACTTAACGCGTGCCGCAGTCCCTATGGGTTTCCCGAAGGCTTGCCTCATACCGTCCTGAAGCCTGTCGGCTCCGGCGAAAGCCATCATCTTATTCTCACGGAGCACATGATGTGGGTACTGCCTAATTATTAGCAGGTACTTGTCGTCACCAACATTCTTTGATAGGTACTTGTTAGCCATTACACGCCCTGCTTCTAGCGCGTTATGTCTGATCTGTGCGAACTCAAGTGATACGAGCTCTAACACGACATCAAAGTCCCCGTAGGGATTACCCATGACGAATTTGCTTATTTTCGGTTGCGGTATACCGTCTATATACTCCTTCCTAGTATAGGGGGGTTTCTTCAGCTCCTTATAGCACCTTGCTGGGCGTAGTGGCATCTGTCAGCACCTATGGTGTAGGGAGGAAAGACGTATATAAGGATTTGCCATGCGCGGGATTAGTAGCAGATTACTACTCTGCTTTTTGGTTAATTTTATGGGTGATTTTCTTCAGAAGCTTATATATTGCCGTGCATTCAGGGATACTCATGTTCGACCTGAATAACACGTGTTTCAGCGCTATTACTCCCCGCTCATCGCCCATAGCTTCTCGAATAATATCCAAGTACCTTCTTATGGCTTGAAGTACATGCTGACCACAGTAGTGCACTTCTCGCCTGTGAGGCGCCTCCCTGATCTTGTTAACTTCGTACAGGTATAGAGCGACTGCATGAGAGAGGTTAAGGACATTATACTCGCTTCCTGTATCTATAGTTGAAATGATGTCACATTGTCGCAGTTCGTCCCTCGTTAACCCAGTGCTTTCTCTACCGAAGACTAACGCGATTAAACCTTGCCTCGGTATTACGTGGGGGAGTTCCTCTATTCTTATTCCTTGCCGCAGAACGTCTCCCTCTAGATTTAGCTTTGCTGTGGTGCATACGCTAATTAGTACATCCGAGATACATTCAGTTAATGACCCAGTGACCCTCACTTTATTTATACTATCCTTTGCTCTAGCCGCGAACTCTAGGACTTCGCTGTCGTTGATATCGAATTGAGGATTCACGACACATATTTCACTAACGTTAAAATTTTTTGCAAGTCTCAGTATGAAGCCGAAATTTATTTTTCCTTCAGGGGATACCAGGACAAGCCGTACTCTGAGGTTTTCCTCACGATGCATTCCTCAGCAGTCCCCCGAGGCTTTCCCTTGTAAAGTAAGGAAGTGATGAGTAAGCGTATTGCCTTAAATGCTTAATGCTCTCTAGGAGTATCCGAGCATCTTATATATACGTTGTAGGTACCCTATCACGACAGCGTGCTTAACGTTGGGGGGCGGGTTAACGAAGAGATAGTAGCGTTCCTCGCCCTTAAGCTCACTGAGTAACCTATCAACAATAACTGCTACTGGGTCAGCTATCTTACCACGTTCCTTAAGGTCTTCAAAGGACTCGAAACTTCTTTTCTTACGTTCCTCTAGCAAGGTCCACATGGTTTTCTTGCCAATTCCTGGAAGAAGCTCTAGTGAGTGAAGTTTAATTGTGAGGGGTGCAGCTATGTTAAAGAATGTTACGAAGACTTTCTCTTTTTCCTGTACAATCTTCCTTAATGCCTCCGGTAGGTACGAGCGGGCTACGCCACTAAGTTCATCGTATGCTATCGGCTCCCCCCACACGAAATCAACTTTATCTCTCAACTCCCTTAACCTAAAGCTCACACAAACCTTTTCTCCTTGCTTGACGCTTACTCCTGGCTTAGGGTAGAATTCTAGGAGCGTGAAGTATTTGTCGCCAATTGCTTGGGCTATGGGTCGTGACCTATGAGGGGGGTGTGGATCTATGGGGTTACCCTCAGGCATAAAGTCAAGTACTATAGCGTAGTCTTCCCTAGCTACTCTCTTATCACCCTTGCGGTACCTACTGCCCATCTTAAAACGCACCTATGAATATTTACTTCACTCTTCACGCTCTACGCAATAAGAAGCAGTTATGTCTAATATCTTTTTAATTGTTTCCTCATCTAGTGGTTCTGGTTTTCTATCGTAGATAACCCTAACCTCATCGGGTGTTTCAGGAACGATATTTGCAATCATTACGGCTGTTGCCTCATCTACTCCTAATTCAGTGAGCGCCTTAACGAGTTCTTCCCCTCGAGCACATTTGTTGAATCTACGTACATAATCCTTAACTCTCAAAGCTAACTGACTAAGACCAACCTCCTTACTCTCCAGCTCCTCCAATACTTTCATCACGGTGCTGTAGGGTATATTACGTGCTTCTTTTAACTTCATGGCTCCCCCATCACGCAGGCGCGGGTCTTAAGTGCTCAGGCAGTAGTATTAGTTCCTTTCTCTTATTCCCTAGGTAAACCTCCACGATATAGGCTCTCCCCCGCTTGCCTATGATTGTCCCTACCTTCCCGACATATCTCCTATGAGGTAACGTGTTATGGATTGCTGGGTTGGGCTTTATGTACACCTTATCGCCTTCCTTATACTCATGCATTATTAGGCTTAGCGGCGGTATAGCTCCACGCTCCCTTATTCTCTTTCTGTATACCTTCCTGGTCCTGTTTCTTGGTCCCCTTGATGCCTTAACCACTTCGAGCACCTAAAACTCACTGGTACGTCCGCCTTATAAACGTTGACAGAGCTAACAGTTGCCCGTGACTTTGTCGCTACAATATGTGAGTACGTCAAGATAAAGCACATGTAATTCTTTTCCTAGTACCTCAGAGAATGAGGGTGATGTTCTGCCTTCATCCCCATGTACAAGTTCCTTAACGTAGAGTCCTCCCTCACAATGGATTAGTATCTCGCACGTGTATTTCCCGAGGGTTCTTCCCTTAACAGCGTAGACCCTTCTTACACGTTCAATATCGGCGCGGCGCCGGAGTACTCTTCGAGGCGTTCTCTGGCGAATCTCGATGTCTTTGAACTTACGTTCTAAGGTATTGAGATCATCCTTAGTAAGGCCTAAGGGAGAATATGCTATGACTCTATATACCTTAGGAGAGGTCCTTTCCTTAATCTCCTGCACTACACGATACGGTACGTAGGAACTCAACTTTATGATCACCCACGGTGGAGTTGAGGCTTCAACCTCTGCGACCTTCAAATTAACAGCCCTTCTGCGCGGCACTTTGAGTTCCAGGACAAGAGGCCTCCCAGACCCCAGCATGCGGGCATCAGCATCTTCCCTGCCAGCCGCGTGAAGCTTTAGTTCTTCTGCATTATATATTCGCGTGACCTTCCTGCAGGACTCCTCAATAGATAGTTCATAGTATTTGACCCCTCCTTCCCCTACCCATTCCATTTGAGATATAAATCTACCCAGCTTCACGTAATTGCCAAGTATGTACAAGGGTTGTGGTTGAACATTTACGGATAGGGAGTCTAAATCTAAAAGCACTACAGCATCGTAATGCTTGAAGTCCGGCTGTATACCTGTCAATAACTGTATTCTCTTCCCGACCTCCCTTTTGAGTTCCCTTGACACGGACTCCCAGTGCTCTATACCTAAGTCCATTGCTAAGTTCTGTTCCCTCAACTCAATGTCCGAGCCGGACTTAACACCAACAACGAAGGATTTCGACTCCAGACTCCCGAGTTTTTGAGCCGCAATCAATGCTGCTTCGGATATGAAACGATCAAGGACGTTATTACATATGGCGCATGGTGCACAGCGTTCTCCGGTTTCCTTGTTCTCGTGACGAGAGTAGCTACGTGCTAGCTCTGTGAAGGGATAACATGCGTTCTTAGCTAGCTTAAGTATACAGGATCTAGCTTCTTCATCACCCGCCTTCGCCCTACTATGAAGTACCATGGAAAGCAAGATCTTTATGCTTCTGCCCCTTTCCGCATTAGAGAGTCCTCTCCCCAAGTTGGCGAAGAGTCTACCTAAGCACCTATCGCATAGGGGAACCCTTAGTAGTGCCTCTAGTGCCTTGCTAAGTAACTCGTCCTCCTCGCCCTCAGAACCCACCTTTTATCCCCAGTTTCCTCAGTATCCCTTTCTTCCTCTTAATGTTCTTCAGCATTCTCCTAGTGTTTTCGTAATATGTTAGAAGCTCCCTCACATCCTCTGGCCTAGTGCCTGAGCCTAAGGCTATTCTCTTTATCCTCCGCCTATCGATTATTGATGGGTTATCCAGTTCTTCATAAGTCATTGATTCCATAATGTGTAGCCACTTATTCATCTTCTCTTCGGACAACCTAAGCTTCTCGTCGTCTAAGGGCATCATAGCGAGACCGGGGATCATCTGAAGTACCTTGCGCAGCGGCCCCATCTTCTTTAGCGACTTAATCTGGGCGTACATATCGCGTAGTGTAAGTCTACCAGTTAGTATTGCCTTCTCAAAACGCTTCTCTAGTTCGGCGCTTTCCTCAAGAGCCCTAAACTTCTCAAGCAGAGTCTCTAGGTCACCTAGACCAAGTAACCTAGCGACGAATTTCCTAGGGCTGAAGGGCTCTAGGTCCTCTATTTTCTCTCCATCCCCTATGAACTTTATGTGGGCCCCAGTCACTGAGACCGCAGATATAGCGCCACCTCCCTTAGCGGTGCCGTCTAACTTAGTGATTATTATTGAACCTATGGGAGTTCTTTCGTGGAACCTCCTAGCAAGGTCGTAGGCCTTCTGACCTAGGTAGGCGTCAATAACGAGAATTACTTCATTAGGTTTTATCGCGTCAGCAAGCTCGCGCATCTCCCTAAGTAATTCTTCTTCTTCACCATAACCATGCCTTCCAGCAGTGTCTACGATTATTACGTTCACTCCTTCACTGAGTAATTTCCTCACACCTCGCTTTGCAATGCCTACGGGGTCCTGGGAATTGCGTTCTCCGTAGAACGGAACACCTATTTGTTCAGCTAGTTGCTTGAGCTGATCGTATGCTGCGGGACGGTACGTGTCGGTTGTTATTAATCCGACCCTGTATCCGCGTCGCTTGTAAAAGTATGCTAGCTTCCCTGCTGTAGTGGTCTTACCGCTTCCCTGGATTCCAACTAGCATCATAATCCATGGTAGCTTTTTGGGCAGGATCTCGGGAGCCTCCCCTCCAAAAAGCTCGACTAGGCTATCATACACTATTTTAACGAACCACTCACGCCTCAGCACTCCCGGCGGTGGTTCTGATTCTAGAGCACGTTCCTTGATTTTTCGCGTTAGCTCCAGTACTACACGTACGTTAACATCGGCACTGATCAGTGTTTTCTGAAGTTCCTTAATGAATTGATTTACGGCTTCCCCGTACTTCCCCTTACCTTTCAGGAAGCTGGCTACGGCGCTTCGTAGTCGCTCTAGTCCCTTCATTTGGCTCCCTTAAGCACTCTCATGATTTTCCTTCTACCCATCACAACCCAGTATTCGACCTCGGCACCCGGTTCAAGTTTCGCGCGTATGTCCTCCTCACCTGGCATGTCAACCTCGAATGTTTCGTATGTTTCGAGATCCATTAACTGAACGGTGTCCCCAGTCACAGCTATTACTTGGGCGTTCCTCTTGTCAATTATTGGGACCTCAACCCTCTGGCTCACGGGGGCAACTAAGGTTCTCTTGTTTCCAGTGAATATCCCTATAGCAACTACGTGTGCCTTAGCACTACCGTGCTTGCCAGTCTTAGCCTTACTCATCTCAACGATTCTACATGGCTCACCATTTATTACAATGAAGTTCCCTACCTTCAAGCTCCCAAGTTCAGCGTACATCGTGCTCATGTAATCAACACCTCAAACCTTACCTTAGGTGTGAGCTTAAAAATAGTTTTCAATGCCGGCTGATGCGCTAGAATGTCAGCAATAATGTAAAGGTGATTATGGCGCCGCGGCCGGGATTTGAACCCGGGTCACGGGCTGTCTGCGTGGGCCCTCGACAGGCCCGCATACTGGGCCGGGCTATACTACCGCGGCACCGCCAAGACCCTAATTTGTTAGGGGTATATTAAGGTTACTCCACCGTCAAGACTAAATAATAGTATTTGACCACATCATTAAGGTAGGAGGTGTTAGTGTTGCCAGACATGCGATTCGTGTATAATGACCTGGGTAGGGAGTTCGGACGGTGGTTTGACTGGATCATAGGGGCAGCAGAGATTTATGACTACGGTAGGTACCCTGTTAAGGGCATGGGTGTTTGGATGCCCTATGGATTCCGTTTAAGAAGGCACGTTATTGAGTTACTGAGGGAAGTTCTTGATTCGAGGGGTCACGAGGAAATACTTCTCCCGTTGCTGATACCGGATTTTATCCTAGCGAAGGAGTCTGAGCACATACGTGGTTTTGAGGGGCAAGTATACTGGGTCACGCGGGGCGGCTTCGAAGAACTTGACGTGAAGTTAGCGTTAAGGCCCACAAGCGAGACGCCTTTGTCCTATATGGAGTCGTTCTGGATTAAGAGCTACAAGCAACTTCCTAAGAAGTACTACCAGATAGTCAGTATGTTTAGGTATGAAACTAAAGCAACGCGCCCGATGCTGCGTGTGAGAGAAGTTACGATGTTCAAGGAGGCGCACACGGTGCATGAGGACTTCGACGACAGTGAGAGGCAGGTACTAGAGGCCATAGAGGCATACAAGGAGTTCTTCGACAAGTTGGGCATCCCGTACGTCGTATCGAAAAGGCCTGAGTGGGATAAGTTCGCTGGAGCCATATATACTATAGCGTTCGACACACTAATGCCTGACGGTAAGGCTCTTCAAATAGGGACTGTTCATAACCTGGGCCAGAACTTCACTAAGGTATTTGAGGTCAGGATTCAGAGAAGGGATCAGTCAATAGATTACGCCTGGCAAACATCGTACGGTGTCTCGGAGCGAGTGATAGCGTCATTAATAAGCGTGCACGGGGACTCTAAAGGATTAAGAATCCTATACGAAATAGCGCCAATACAGGTCGTGATCATACCTATACCCGCGGGATCAAGCGAGGAGAAAGAAGCAGTGATTAAGGAAGCCCACGCATTACGCGAGAGGCTCCTAAGGGAGGGAATCAGGGTGCATGTAGATGATGACCCGGATAGGACGCCGGGCGAGAAGTACAACATCTGGGAAATGAAAGGTGTGCCTATAAGGCTAGAGATAGGGCCTAAGGAGCTACGGGAGGGAACAGTCACAGTATTTAGAAGGGACAAGAAGGTAAGAATACGTGTAAAAATAGGGGAGCTTGCTGATTTCATTAAGAGGTTGGGGAAGGAGATAGATGAAGAGCTAAAGAGGCAAGCATGGGAGAAGTTCAAGTCAAAAGTAAAGATGTTCAGCAACGTGGAGGATGCTAAGGAATTCTTCGAACAGGACGTCGGGATAGTTGAGATCCCGTGGTGCGGGAAGGAAGAATGTGCCAGTGAGGTTGCCGAGGCACTCGGCGCGGATGCGCTAGGAACACCCCTCGATAAGGACGTAGATGTTAGCGGCATGAAATGTCCTACATGCGGAGCGCCAGCCGTGACACTAATGAGATATGCTAAGAAGTACTAAGGCAAGGAGCTTTTTCGAGGGCAGCTTACATAATTCATAGCGCTTTATATGCGTAGTAAAGATTAAATATACGGTCTAAAGAGACCTAGAGGTGCAGGGTTGTGCCCAAGAAACGTGAAAATAGGGGTAGGCATAAAGGCGGTAAAGGCTCTGTGAGAATGATTCAATGCGATCAGTGTGGTCGCATGGTACCTGAAGACAAGGCAATATGTGTAACAAGATGGTACTCTCCCGTAGACCCCCAGTTAGCTGCCGAACTCGAGAAGAAGGGTGCGATAATAGCGAGATACCCTGTAAGGAAGTGCTATTGTGTGAGTTGCGCTGTCTTCTTGGGCATCGTTAAGGTCAGGTCCGAGGAAGAGCGGAAAAGAAGGAGAGCAAGATAAACTATTTAGGGCTGGATTAAACCCCTATTCAGGTGTGGTGAGGAGCTATGAAAATCCCGAAGAAGATAAGAACGTACTGCCCTCGATGTAAGACACACACAGTACATAGCGTAACAATCTACAAGGCTGGAAAGAGAAGAACATTGGCTGAGGGCCAGCGCAGATATGAGAGGAAGAATAAGGGATACGGTAGCAAGAGGAAGCCTGAACAGAAGAGAATGGCTAAGGTCACGAAGAAAGTCGTGTTGAAGCTCAAGTGCTCTCAGTGCGGATACATAAGCCACAGGGAGGGCATTCGCCTAAAGAAGGCAGAACTCGTGGAGGTTGTTAGGGGATGAAGAAGCGTAAGATCCTAATACCTATGCCTAAGTCGAGGTTCGTGAAGGTAAAGTGTCCATCTTGCGGTAACGAGCAAATAATATTTGACCATGCAACGTTCCCTGCAAGGTGTTTAGTCTGCGGAACAGTCCTCGTAGAACCTACGGGCGGCAAAGCGAAGATCTTGGGGGATATTGTTAAGATCCTAGGGTAAGACCTGTTTTAAAGCTGTTTTAATGACGTGTAATTACGCCTAAGTACTAGCGCGTTTCTAGTGGGCGGTGGCCTCATTTATATTAAGCAGCCAGCATTATAGTATGCAGGTGGTGAAGACCATGGTGAGGAAGCGTAAGCCCATGCCAAGAGTTGGGGAACTAGTCATAGGGACAGTTAAGAAGATCTTTGATTACGGTGCATACCTTAATCTAGACGAGTACAATAATCACGAGGCGTACCTACCCTGGTCAGAGGTAAGTTCTAAGTGGGTGAAGGACATACGTGACTTCCTGAGAGAGGGTCAGAAGGTGGTTGTTAAGGTAATACGTGTTGACAGGCGTCGTGGACACATAGATGTCTCACTAAAGAGAGTCAACGCATCCGAACAGAGAAGAAAAATGCTAGAGTTCAGGAGGGCTCAAAGAGCTGAAAAGATGCTTGAAATAGTGGCTAAGAAACTCGGGAAAACTCTCGACGATGCCTACAGGGATGTGGGGTGGAAGCTAGAGGACTATTACGGAGAGATATTCTATGGTTTCGAAGAAGCGGCATATCGTGGGGAAGGAGCGTTACGTGAAGCCGGAGTACCTGAAGAATGGATCCCAGTGCTAATGGAGGAAATACGGAAACATATACGCATAAAGCGCATTAAAATAAGGGGGCTTGTGGCACTAGTGAGTACAGCTCCAGATGGCGTCGAGCATATAAGGACAGCCTTCACAGCGCCGCTGAAGAAAATTGAAATACCGCCTGATACTAATGTGAGGGTATACACTGTCGGCGCACCCAGGTACAGGGTGGAAGTTACCTCAACAGACTACAAAAAGGCAGAGAGGGTGCTCTCCGAATACATACATAGTATACAAGATTACGCGAAGCGCTTCAACATGATCTTCGCTTACGAGAGGGAGAAAAGCTAATGAAGTTCCTACTTAGGAAGTGCCCTGTATGTGGCAGGTATACGTTAAAGGAGAAGTGTCCTACGTGTAACACGAGTACTAAGGTGGCACACCCACCCAGGTTTTCTCCTCAAGACAAGTACGTGAGGTACCGAGTAGTACTGCGAGAGCTAGAGCACCAAAAGGAATCAAGCAATTAGCGTAGCTGCACTAATTTCCACAATAGATCATATACACCCATCACAGTGGTGTATCTTTCAATCCCAAGAGGTAGGCAATGAGGTTTGTGAGAGGATGTAGAACCATAACTATGTATATTCCTAGGGCTAAGTCCACCAAAGTTACCCTTATACCTACAGCATTATCAACTCTGAGTATAGACACTAGGATATAGGCAACAAGAATGAAACTTAACTGATCCATAGGTATGAAAGGGTCCCCTGAACGTATACTTAAGCGTCGCTTGACAAAGGAATTTAAGGAATCCCCTATCATTGCACCGACACCAGATACTGCTCCGTACGTAATCCACGCAATATCATGGGTCACTGAGGCGTACACACATCCCACAAGGAGACCTCCGGCAACTCCAGCGATGAACCCTTCAACGGACTTATTTTTACCTAGTAACCTTTTGCCGTCAACAAACTTCAAGCCGAAGTCTAAGGGATGTCTCTCACGTATGACTCCACTAACGATTACAGGCAGTGCATTAGCAACCATTGCTGGCAAAAATATGAATGTAGACCGCAGGAGTGCATACTCAAACGTTATTAGCCAGCTTAACACCTTCATCACCCACCTCAAACCTCGTCTTCTTACCAGCCCATGAGTCTGGGTAGTTAAATATAAGCTCACCTTTACCGGGACCAATCCTCTCGCACTTAATCACTATGTCACTCCAAAACGATATCAGGGTGTCACCACTGATCTCCTCCTCACCCGTAGGTGCGGTACGTACTTGAGCAGTAACGAGTACTAAGGCTCTATCCTGATGAGCTATTTGGGAAAGCAGTGCAAGGATAGTGTTGAACATTACGTTAGCGTACTTTAACTTCAAGGCTTCAGCCCGGTAGAAGTTATTGATTGAGTCGATAGCTAGGTACTTCACTCTCAAACCCGACAGGAGTACGTCAAGCACAAGCTTAAGGAGATGCTCCCCGCTTATCGCATAAGCTAGGAAGCATTGAGGCCCTAGGTCATATCTTCTAAGTAAGTTAAGGTAATGAGGTCCCTCTGTACTTATGAAGTAACATGCTTCACCATCAGCAAGGTCCCTACAGGTGATTTCCATGAGTTGCATTGCTATGTTAGTCTTACCTGAGCCGGCGACACCGTATAGCACCGTGAGGTGCCCACTCATTAACCTGACAAGTTCTTCCCAAGTCAACGTCATTTACTGTCGAAGTAACTTATTAACGCGTAAAAATAAAACCCATCGTGAGAGGTCGAAGGTTGAGGACTTCAGGATCTCGGGACATTAAGGCTGTAATATGTGACCCAAGGCTGATGAGGAAATTCGCTGAATTAGCGGGTGAACTAGGTCTAACTTACTCTGTTCCGAAAGAAGTGGGTGTTAAGGTGTCAGCAGACATTATTATTGTAGATGATGAGTGCTTGGAACATTACGAAATAAATTCAAACGTAGCATACCTTGTGACCAATAGTAACGTAGAGAATGTGGTTTCGGAAGTGGTTGGTGTAAGGAGGGCTTCAGTGCTGATGGTGGGTGTGGACTTGGGGGCTAGTATTGCTTATGCTGCGTTCGCTGACAGGGAGTTGGTTAGTGCAGGTAAGGTGCGTGAACCCAAGAATTTCTTCCAGAGGTTAAGGGAGCTAATGAGCTTCATAGAGCCTCGCAAAGTAATAATCAAGGTAGGACTACCAGAGACTAACGATGCGGATGAAGTTCTTGATGAAGTGATAGAAGGACTCTTGAAGATGGGATGCATCATATACTTAGTTGATGAAAGTAAGACATCTACTGAAGCCCCTAAGATAGCGTTAAGAAGATTGAACGTGAAGGACGATGACATATTAGCAGCTATAAATATAGCTCTTAGGAGCGGTATGAGGGTTACCTAAGCGTAACGTTATGAGGTGTTGTGAGTGCCGGGTGGTCCACCTTGGAGATGGCGTAGGTGGATGGGAAGAGGTAGGATGCCTAAGCCAAGGTTTATCCATACCCCTTTAAGAGGCTATGCCTACGTACCTTCACCTACGGTGCCCCCAGGTATGGATTATGAGGAAATACTCCCTGACGAGCTTGAGGCGCTGCGTTTAGTGTATGTGGAGAAGAAATCGCAAAGTGAGGCTGCTCAAATAATGGGTGTTTCTAGGGGTACGGTATGGCGGTTACTGGATAGCGGCCGGAGCAAGTTGGTGAAAGCATTGATTTCAGGCAAGGCTATAGTAGTGGTTCCGCCTCAGCCTGAATGCTCTTCGCCGGAGTGAGTGCTATTTAAGCTAACCGAGTCTTCTCATAGCAATCATGGTCAAGAATACCTTTGAAGGGCCTCGTATATGGCGGAGTACGTGTTAACGTCTAACTCATACACGCGGGCATTCTCCAGGTTCCTTTCCTTAAGGATTCCAATAATTATTTCCTCATCAATGTGTGGGCTAATAGACCTTAGGCACTTCCTCAACACGTTCTTAGCGAGCCTCCGGCGTTGTGAAAACATACATCTCAGGAGGGTCTCAAGAAGAGCGTGCTCGGACTTCCATTCGCGTATGCGTTTTAACACCACTAATTGCGACGAGACCTTTGGGCTAGGAATGAAGTCCCTAGGCTTGAAAGTTGCTGAGACTTTAACCACGTTGAAATAATTCACCATAACTGTCACACGACCGTACTCCTTACTACCTGGAGCGGACGTAAGTCTCTTGGCAACCTCCTGTTGAAGCATTAAGACAGCTGCCCTCATGTTGGAACGTATGTACGCGATAAGTACCGGTCCAGTCAACGAGTACGGCGTGTTCGACGCTAGAACATCAGCCCTAGTGCACCTATCCTCAAGGAGACATATACCATCCCCTAAAAGAGGGTGAACGTGAATTAGATCCTCAACATTAGTACTTAGAATATTGGCTATTCGTGGGTCCACCTCAACAGCTATCACAGGCTTCCCTAATGCTGCTAGGAACCTTGTCAGGAAACCGGCACCCGCCCCTAACTCAAAAATAATCCTCGGGTTCAGCTCTTTTAGTTCTCTAACAAACGCGTAGCCTATCCTACATGAACGCATAAAATGTTGGCTATACTTCTTCATTAACTTAACATTAGTGCGGATCCGATGTAAGTTACGCCGTAGCTGACGGCATGCCTCGCCTAACATGCCTTCAAGGCAAACATCGTCTATCATTTTGAGGCGTTCCTTCAAGGCATGTTAGGCGAGACAGTATAATAATTTAGCCTCAGTTAATGAATGCAAAATATGGTGCTGGGGGCGTGCTTGTTGAACTCGAGCTTGAGAAGGGAGAGATACTGCGCGTCGTGGGTCCAGCAAGGGTTGATGTGCTCAGCGGGTCGCTGCTGGCGGTGGGCGCGGTATACAGGAAGGGAGAATCATTTGTGGTGCATAGCCTAAGAAGCTACGGTATTAAGGCTTTAGAGGACGCTAAGATAAGAGCGACGCTTGGTGAGGGCGCGTCCGTAGAGGAACCCTCCGAGGGTGAGGAGGTAATCGATGACTGGGTTAACGTGGCGAAATCCATCCATGAGGACCCACGCAAAATTAAGAAGGTAATAATCATAGGCCCCGTGGAATCAGGGAAAACTACGCTAACAGCCTTCATAGCCAATTACATGATGGAGCGAGGCAGTAAGGTATGTGTCATAGAGGGGGACGTAGGGCAGGAAGATCTCGCGGTGCCAGGAACGCTCTCCCTAGCTCTCCCCTCAAGGAAGTTCCTGTGGTTAAGGGAACTGAAGTGTGAGAGGGTAAGATTCGTTGGGTGTATCTCACCCAGTCATGCACAATGCCAGCTACACTTGCTTGCCGCATTACGTGAGTTAATTGAGGAAGCCGAGAACTTGAAGTGTGATACTACAGTAGTAAATACGGACGGGTGGGTATCTAGCAAGCAGGCGTTGGACTTCAAAGTATCAATTATAAGATGGTTAAGACCAACACACGTTATCACGTTAAGCAACGATATTTACAACACTATGCGTGCCGTGCTTGGACATAATTCCTTTACTGTGGTGCTGAAGGCGAGGTCGCCGGTTAAAGTCAAGGAGAGAAGCAGAGATGAAAGAAGAAGATTGAGAGCAGAGGCTTACAGAAAGTACTTTTCCAAAGGATCGAAGACCGTGAACCTAAGACTGGGTGAAGTTGGGCTGATAGGTTCCTGTGTATTGGGAGGGCAGAGGATATCGATTGATGAGGCAATCACCTTATGCCCTTCTCTAGAGTCAGTACGCGGTAAGGTACTTTTCGCTTCACTATACGGGCAATATCTAAATGTAGTCCTAAGTGATGGCCCGCACAGCATAACGTGCAGAGAGAACGAGGATCAAAACTACATAATTAACGCCGTACGGAGGGATGACTTAAGCGGATATCTGGTCGGGATCCTAGATGAGGAGGGTAAAGATGCGGCACTAGGCATAATCGAGGACGTAGATTTCAGCAATAACGTCATTAAGGTCAGAACACCTTACAGTGGTAAGATATCAGCTCTAGTAGTTGGGAGAATAAAGTTATCACCCGACTACGAGGATACAGGTAGGGTGCTACGATGCGGGATATAGCGTCGCTCCTGGAGCACTACAGAAGCCAAGGGAACGTAATTACGGTGGAGAAAATGTTAAGCACAGAGTATGAGCCAACCAAGGTACTGGAGGAAGCTGAGAGGAGGGGGGCTCCCGCAATATTTAACGTCCAAGGCTTTCCTTTGCCTTGCGTCGGCTCATTAATACCTTCACGAGAACACCTCTACACCTTGATGGGAGTGAGAAGCGATGAAGACGCCTACAGGAGGGTCTTAGCACCACCTCCCTCTAACGACTGGTTCATAGAGAAACCCTTCGAAAACATTTTCTCAGAGTTCAACGGTAATGTCAAGGATCTTCCTGCGATAAAATTCTATGAGAAAGATGGGGGTAGGTACATCACTACGTCAATCATCGTTGCCCGCGTACCGGGCACAGATACTTATAACGCATCAGTCCATAGGCTCATGATTAGTGACGAGAAAGGCTTCGCCATACGGATTGTTCCGAGGCACCTTTATAGAATATATGAGGACAACCTAAAGGAAGGTAAGGAAACTCCCGTAGCTATAATGATTGGCGCATCACCACTGACCCTGCTGGCATCGTCTCTTTCACCCCCGCTGGGGGTCTTTGAGCTGTCGCTTTACAAGAACCTAGCTAATGAGAGACTCGAGATCGTGTACACGCCCAATTATGGCTTACCCGTGGATGCGTCATCGGCCATCATAATTGAAGGTGTGCTGACGAGTAAGCTTGTTGATGAGGGCCCGTTCGTAGATTTACTTAACCTGTACGACAGGAGAAGAAAACAACCGTATCTTAGGGTTGAAAGGATCTACCTCAATCAAAGTTCACGGGCATTCTTCCATGTTCTTCTCCCCGGAGGGCTGGAACACAAAACCATTATGGGTTTCCCCAGAGAGGCAGCGATCTGGGACGCTGTCCGTAAAGCCGTTCCGCGAGTAATTAAAGTACGGTTAACTCCTGCAGGTGGCGGGTGGCTTCACGCGATAATATCCATTGAGAGAAACAGTGACGGGGACGGCAAGACCGCTATCATGGCGGCATTCGGTGCTCATCCCAGCGTAAAGCACGTAGTTGTAGTTGATTACGATATTGATCCAGATAAACCAGAGGACGTGGAATGGGCTATAGCAACCCGCTTCCGAGCGGATAGAGGCTTAGTGATAATAAACAATGCGCGTGGCTCTACGCTAGACCCCACAGCGGAGGATGGTATAGTAACTAAGATGGGTATTGATGCGACTTACCCGTTGAAAGAACGTAGCAAATATGAGCGTCCCACGTACCCTAAAGGGCGGTGAGTTATGTACCTCACTAAGGAGGAGGAGAGAGTACTTCGAGGCGATGAAGGGGAGGTTAAGGCTCGAGCCCTTAAAGTTATTGTTAAGGTAGGGGAAATTTTTGGTGCGGAGAGGTTAGTTAATGTAAGTCATGCACATGTATCAGGTATTTCTTATTTCAACATAAGGAAATATGGTGTTGAGTTTCTCGAGGATCTAGTGAATAACGGGGCTAAATTCTCGGTATTCACGACCGCTAATCCTTACGCAGCATATTATCTCTCCTTCAATGGGAAAGGATTTAGTAAGAACGTAATTAACAATCAAGAACGAATAATAAACGCATTAATCAGTATGGGGGCACGTGCCTTCACGTGTGCCCCCTATCATATACGTAGACCTAAGGTAGGTGAGCACCTAGCATGGGCTGAAAGTAATGCTGTGCTTTATGCTAACAGTGTGCTTGGAGCGAGAACCAATCGCGAGGGCGGTCCGTTGGCTCTCCTTGAAGCCATAGTGGGTAGGGCTCCCTATTGTGGAATGCATGTGGATGAAGAGCGATATCCGTCAATCTTGATTAAAGTTCCGAAACCCTCATCCTTGTCAGAGGCGGCAGTAATAGGGTACTTAACAGGAAGGATGTCTCCCTCAAAAATACCTTATGTAGAAGGGTTAGGTGGAGTGCCAGAGGAGTGGCTGAAAGCGTTCCTGGCTGGTGTCGGAACAAGTTCCAGCGCCCCTATGGTGTTCCTAGAGGGGATTACCCCTGACTGTAGAAGGGTAAGGAAAGACAACATACAAGAACGCGTGAGGTTATCTGAAGAGGATGTCAGGTCATTCATTAAGGAGCACAGCCCACCCCAAGAAGCGGCTGGTAATAGGCTATACGTGATAGGTTGCCCACACGTCAGTAAGGAGGAGATCCGTGAAATTACCCTACACGTGAGGGAAACCTATAGTAATACACACAACGAAGAATTATGGATCATAACAGGGTGCTTTTCACTACCATGTAGCAAAATACCGGCAAAATCTAACAGCAAAGTGAAGATAGTAGAGGGTGTGTGTCCTGTAGTCACTAGGCTGGATCTCCTAGGCGTCGAAGAAGTAGTGACAGACTCAGCTAAGGCACTTCACTACCTATCCAGGCTGGCGCATGTTAAGTCTTTCATAATGGACAGAAAAGAGATACTTAAGAGATTTGGGGTGAGATTACATGGATGACAACACAGCTGACATCATAAAGCTGAAGGTTATAGTCGAGGGTACGTGGCAACACGGCGAACTTTGCGGGGTGTTAGAGGTTATTGATCACCCAATATCATTTCTTGGAGATATAGATGCCGAGTCAGGGAAAGTACGTGGTGGGGGCAGTGTTAAAGGCAAAATATTGCTGTACCCTACCGCAGTAGGCAGTACGGTAGGGTCCTACGTAATTTACGGGTTATCGAGAAGTGAGAATGCACCGGTTGCTATAGTCACATGTAATGAGGATGTTGTAACAACAGTTGGCGCGATTATAGCGGACATACCGCTCTATAAGCTAGTGGACTGTAGCGTGATTAAGAACCTTAAGAAGTATAATGGTAAGGTTTTCTGTATACGTGATTCGGTCTTAGTAATGAAGAAGTAGGTTATTTCCCCTGAACATTAAGGTGTTAAGGTGAGGATAAGGTGGCACAAGATGGTTGGGGATGAAGGAAAGCTAATAGTGCTCGAGGGAATCGATGGCGCTGGTAAAACGACGGTTGCGAAGACCTTAGTTGATGAGTTAAAGAGGAAAGGATTCGATGCTCTATATACTTATGAACCTTTCGACAAAGAATTGATATCGATCCTGAATAAGAAGGGCTCAGCGCTAGGTGGTATATTCGAGGCACTAATCATGGCTGCCGACAGGTATAACCACATCGAATGCCTAGTAAAGCCTGCCCTGCGGGCTGGTACGGTTGTCGTTATGGATCGCTATTACTACTCTTCCCTAGCATATCAAGGTGCCCATGGCGTTCCGCTTGAGTGGATAAGGACATTAAATAACTTTGCTTTACGCCCAGATTTAGCTATATACCTCGACGTTCCTGAGGAAGTGGGTCTGCTGAGAAAAAAGCGCTCAACCACACGCATACCTTATTTAGAGAGCAGTAAGGAGTTCACCAGAAAGGTGCGTCAGATATACTTAGAACTAGTCAAGAATGGAGAATTAATCCTAGTGGATGGAACTCAGGATCTTAATAGGGTTATTCTAGAGTGTAAAAAGCTGATTTGCTCAAAGCTTGGTTTGCTCTGCTAGTTTTACTAACGCATCCTTTACGCAGTACTTACTGATGGCTTTATCCACAGCCTTAAGCACTTTAACGTAGATGTCGCCTTGGATGTATCCTCCCCTAACCAGGGCTAAGAATAACTTGCTGTCAATGATCCTGCAAGGTTCCCCAGAGGCCCTAACTAAGTCCACCTCCAGATCAACATACTGTACCTGACCAGAAGGAAGGAATTCAGGCGGAGTATTTACATTTACATACACTCCCTTTAGATCACCATCCCTATTGAAGTATCTGTGCTCTATTATCCAGGATCCTTCCGTCATGTACGTCAGGATCTGGTCTCCGGGCTCCTTGGGTATGTTCAACCCGTCGTACTCCCCCGCGGACTTGACACTCCTCCTCACGATAACACTTACTCCTTCGCCATCAATTACTTCAACGGGTTTTGCTTTCCCTAGCACTATGTTCTTCTTAGTGATCCTCTTATGGAGGAGGATTATGTCACGTTTATTGCTCAATCTATGCGCTATCCACTTTCGCACTAGAGTGGCTAGCCTAGAGCCCTCCACCTCTGCGGCGATAATGTCCAGTAAGTCCACGAGCCCGTTACTTCGTATCTCGTCTGACCTGAGCATATGGTGATAGGGTGCGGTTGGCGCAACTTCGTTTCGAACAGCATCTAAGTAGGCCTTTGAGTTATAGGTAAGTTCCACTAACCTCATGAATTCCCCTATATATACAACTTCCAAAGGTTTTGCATTTGCTAGCCTGTGTTCAACTTCCTTTAGTTTTGAAATAAGTTGCGGGATCTCGTTGACAACTTCCTCCAAGTTTGCTTCGTCTGCATTGCTCCTCCACCGAATGCTGAATCCTTGCCTTACGTACCGGGCTGATGCCTCTAGCAGGTTTGATATACGTTCCTTATTTCTGATGAAGTTACTGAAGGAGACGCCAGAGCCTTTCCCCACTATTGCATACTTACCAACTACCCTAACCCTGCTTGAGACAACCATGCGTTCTCCGGGCCTTATGGGAACCTTAACAACAGTAACGGGTATCTCCCTTCCAGCCACGCACTCCGGCTCATCCACAAGTGTTGCTGGACCTACTGGAGTTTCCGCGATGCACTCACGTCCCTCCTGCCCTATTATACGAGCCTTAAACGCAGCGTACAACCCGATCTTAGGCCTGTACACTATTATGTCAGGTACGGTACTCTCGATGATCGAGCTGACGGTATGCACCTCGCCAGGGAAACCCAGTATCAGTATTTGCGAGGGGTTATTTTCGTCGGACTTTACGGTAACGTCTGCCGGCTTCCCCCTGCGTTCATCTATTCCTAGCCTTTCCGCTATTACCGGGCTTACATCCACTAACTCAATGCCGTTGTCGTGAAGTATTTTAGATATTGCTGTAGAATAAATTCCTCTGACCCTAGCGCGTATAGGCATGATTTAGAGTACCCCACATTCCAGTCTGGGCTATAGGGTGTCGGCATGTGTTAGTCCTTTACCGTTGACAGTACGGCAACGATGTTCCACACCGCAGTCCTTGTATGCATTGGCATGTTGGGATCTTGCGATACTTCATCCAGTATGCTTATGGCGTTAGCCGCCCTCACACCTGGTGAGAGGGAGAGATCCCTTAACATTTTCATCGCCTCTATCGCAGCCCGTCTGATGTTCCTTGGGACACTAGAGTCTCCAATGATTTTCTCAAGTAATATCATAGCTTGCCTAATCTTAGCCTCATTGAGGCTCTTCTTATCTATGCCAGGACTCGCCACGTCGACCACCTCCTTAAATAGGGTATGCATAGGAATAATAAATTAAACTAAAGATAATTCTGCAGAGGTGAGAGAATGACTGATAACAGGAATGAGGTTGTCCGCAAAATGGCAGAACTTATGAGGTCTGGGGCGACGATGCTGGATAAATCATGTCCACTCTGTGGTGCCCCTCTCTTCAAGCTTCGAAGTGGCGAAATTATCTGTCCAATCCATGGCCCAGTAAGAATCGTTAAATCCGAGAGTGAGGCAGTTGAGATATTAACTGATGCGGTGCTTGATGAACTCGAGGACTTCGCCGCAAGGAGGATACGTGAGATCCTCATATCCCTTAAATCAGGGGATTCCCCTAGCGAGGAACAATCGTTAAGATCCTTAATGCAATGGTTACGGGTGCTCAAATACGCT
>WAOL01000062.1 GCA_015521295.1 Desulfurococcales archaeon | reverse complement strand
GTTCATTACGGCTTTATTATCCCCTTTCTCCCCGCCTACGGGAGCCGTGCTCCCCTCGGCGAAGAGCGGTTCATCATACAGTCCCCCTCACCTAGCTCATCGAGTTCATCCCTACACCGCTAATATTCCCCACAGAAATACTTAAAAACCCTTCTCATAGCTCTACATAACATAAAAAGACTCGATTTAACATAGAAAACTACAATCTGATGTTTCAGCCCGTTGTAAAACTTAAAATGAGTTAACGCACCACATCTGAAGGGGCTAGCTTGCCAGAGGAGGAATCATCGCCCGGGATCCCAGAGGAGGAAAGCACAGAAAGTTTAGAAAGAATGAGTGAGGTTATTGAGAAGGAAGGTGGGGAAGGGGAGACCAGTGAATACTTATTCGAGGATGAGGAGCCTATTACCTCAACCTCGCTTGACGTTCGGGCATTAGAGGCCATGATAGTCATAAGTGACCTCTTAGTTCAGGCAATTGAGGAAAACCTTGATCCACGAGAGATAGCTGAACGAATCCGTAAGGTTCAGGAAACATTACTCAGGCCCCGCAAGAGGAGAACACGCAAGCAGCAGGCTAAGCGTGCAAGAGCTCGCTAATTCAAGAATTTAATGAGTATTACTGTGAATTGCTGAATTTCTTCACTAGTCGTTCTAGCTCATCGTGATTAACTCGTTTATCAAAAATTACTGTAACTACCCTAGTATCACCACTCTTCATTAGCTTTATCTTATCAACAACGACTAAGCCTCTTATGAGGTCGGCCTCTCTCTTTCTAGGTGATATATACTCCTTAAACTTCTTTCGCATTATCTCGTAGAAGACCTCGAAATTACTTATGATCCTAATCGCGTCGTCTAAGTCATCAGTATCGCGTCCCCACTCGTCACGTATTAATTCAAGTAGCGTCACGATTTCCTCAGGATTTCCCTCAACGTACGTGTAGCCAAAGGGAGATTTAGAAACTCTCAACACCAAGTCAGGCACCGTTAATAGGATGGCTTAGCGATAATATTTTCTTTCGGTGCCAGAACCGTTCACCTGAACCGTGCCCTCATATGTCAAGCTGTGTTGAAGCATGTCAGGTACGGTTGGGTTCATCACGGTCTCCTCGGAGCCGCCTACGGGAGCCGTGCCCCCCTCGGGAACCCCGAGGTCACCAGTAAACTCGTAGGCATTCATTGCTCATAAACCTTAACACAAGATATAGAGTATACCTCATAGCTTTAGAAGACATAGAAAGACACGGCTCGATGCGGAAAGCCACAATCTAACGTTTCTGCCCCAATTTCTGGGAGAAGCAAACTTATAGCTTCTATGAAGACCCTATAAGTAGGTGTTAGTGTGTTTACTGTTAAGTACCCTGATGGAGCACTGTTTAAGCGTCTAACTTATGGTTCGCTGAAGCCCCTTAGTGAAGTGCCTTTAAGCGTGACTAGTGACTCATTCCTGATCAGGGCACTAAGTCCCGACAAGAACCTCTTAGTGGAAGTGTATATCCCGAGCACCGCCTTTGAAACGTACGATGTCACTAGCGATACGCTCCTAACCTTGGACCGTGACGAATTCTCCAAGGCTGTTAGGAAGGGCACGAAGCGAGATACCGTGACCCTTCGTTATGAGGATGGGGCTAGGCACCTAGTATTCACATTGACGAACACGAAGACTGGGGCTGAGCGAACGTACCAGATCACGGTACTGGAGACCGGGAGAGAGTTAATACAGTCACTTGACTTGGACTTACCCGTAAGAATGCAAATGGAGTCTAAGGACTTCAAGAAGGTCATAGCGGACGCGAAGATCATAGGTGACGAGCTTGAAATCTCATATAACTCCGGGGAAGTGGCTGTCAAGAGTGTTTCCGAAGGGAAAATGTTCGAGGAGAAACTATCACTCGATAGACCGCTTCTCTTTTTAGAGTCTAGGGAAGATACAGCATCCAGCAAGTACGACTTGGATCTCCTGAAGTCCATAGCGTCGACGTTGGAAGCTGCTGACGTGGTCACTATCGAGTTTGGTGCGGGCTTACCTATGAGGGTAGCCTTAGCAACGGAGGATGGAGCTAAGGTAACGTTCTGGATAGCGCCGCGTACGTAAGATATACATGGAGCTTCACTTAGGACAATGAATAAAATCACGAGTCATTAACCTTAAAAATCATTTTAGAGAGCCTTGCTTCCGGCGCTTTATGGAGTTTCCCGTCCCTTATCATGTCCGTGAGTACCTTCCTCACTGTGGGTGGTGGGATTCCCTGTGCTAGAAGCTTCCTTATTATCTGTTCTGCGGTGAGCCCCTCCGGATGATCTTCTATTAGCCTTGCTACGGTCTCTGCTAGGTTTGTAGGGTAATTCATGGTTTGATACCTGATATCTCCTTGTTTACTTCCTTCAATACGCTCTCTATGACGTCCATTCCTTTCTGGGCTAGTTCCTCGCTTATTACTAGTGGTGGTGAGAGCCTTATCGTGGAGAATCCTGCCCCTATTACCGCGACGCCGTGCTTGAAGCACGTATTGATTACCTTTGCCAGCTCCTTACTGGCATACTCTTTTGTCTTCCTGTTACGCACCAGTTCTATGCCTATCATTAAGCCCTTACCTCTAACATCACCCACAATCTCGTACTGTTCCTTCCATTCCATTGCCCTCTTAATTAAGGACTCGCCAACCCTTGCTGCATTCTCTAGTAACTTTTCCTCGCGGATTATGTCGATGACCTCGTTGGCTGCTGCTAGCGCTACTGGGTTGCCGCCAAACGTGCTAGCGTGTGACCCAGCCGGCAGGTTCATTACCTCCTCTCTCCCGGCGACAACGCCTAAGGGTATGCCAGACGCCACCGCCTTAGCCATAGTTATTATGTCCGGTTTAACTCCCCAGTGCTCTATGGCGAACCACTTGCCTGTCCTACCCATACCAGCCTGTACCTCATCATCAACTAGGAGGATGTCGTGTTGCCTTGTTAACTTCCTCAGCTTGGGGAAGAAGTCGTCTGGAGGGACGACGTAACCTCCCTCGCCCTGTATGGGCTCAACGAACACTGCGGCAACCTCGTTGGGATCAACCATCCTACGGAATATCCATTCCTCTAGGAACCCTATTACTGCGTCACCGCATTTGTCGGGATCGACATTGAAGGGACACCTGTAAGGATATGGGTATGGAACATGTATTACCCCCGATATCAGTGGCTGGAAGCCCTTCCGCTGTACTGGCTTGCTAGCTGTTAATGCCATGGCACCGGTGGTTCTCCCGTGGAACGCACCTATGAACGCTATCACATATGGTCGCCTACCCTCCGCTCTCCCCCTAGATATCTTTATTGATGCCTCGATAGTCTCAGCACCACTGTTTGCGAAGAAGAACTTCTTACCACCTTCTATAGGGACTATCTTTGATAGCTTTTCGGCATAGGTTACGGCTTCCTCATAGTAGAAGTCAGTTAATGAGTAGTGAAGTAGCTTCTCCGCTTGCCTCTTTATGGCATTAACTACTCTAGGGTGCCCGTGACCAACAGACATTACAGCTAATCCAGCATTCATATCTAGGAAAAGATTCCCATCAACATCCTCAATGACTACACCATAGGCTCTCTTAGCAACCAGTGGGTACCACCTAACAAATGACTGCATAAGTAACCGTGAGTCCCTTTCCAGCAATTCCCTAGCTTTGGGGCCCGGAGGCTCAACCACTATTTTCGGCACGTCCTCTGGCTTGTACCTATCATAATAGTAGAACAGGGTTTACCACCAGTAACATATTATTCGGCTAGGTATGAAAAAGTTTTAGTACCTTATCCAACATAAGATAAATCACCGAATTCCAGAGAAGACTTCTCAGGGATCAGACGGGGTGTCCCTACCCCATCTATTTAAAAGGTAATCGTCGGTGGATAGGGCTTCATCATGTCCCCTCACTCTCTATACACTTATACCTCAGTTTAATTTCAGGATCTCCCTCATAAAATATAATGATCGCGTGCTCACATTGTAATGGGGGATTCCTTGGGATCAAATACCGTAGACCTTGAGATAATTGAGGAATACGTCATTGAAGGTCAACGGAGGTATAGGGTTAGGTTAAAAGGAACTAACATAGTGGTGAACGTAGAAGCTCAGAACGATGAAGAAGCCCTCCGGAAAGTAGCTGAGCTTATGGTGAAGCTCAAGATGATTTAGCTGGTGGGGCCGCCGGGATTTGAACCCGGGACCACCAGCGCTCCGGGACCACGGGGGATTCCTCCCCAGGCTGGCATCCTAGCCAAGCTAGACGACGGCCCCTCAGCCCGAGGTACTTTATCCATAAGCCTCTTTATAAGCGTTTAATGTTAGGTTTATGGGCGGGATAATTGAGGTTATTCGTTGCCGTGGAGATTGAGGACCCCACTACGCTAACTAACATTATTAAGTTCCGCGATAGCGTACTAGCCTGCTCAGACAGTAGAGGATTCAAAGGTGTGGAGGATGAGAACATCCATATCACAATCAGGTTCATAGGCGAAGTGCCGGACCCCTACGTTAAGGATGTGTCAAAATGCCTTGAGAGGGCAGCAAGCATCCCTAGGTTTAGCATCCGAGTGAAGGGTGTGGGAGCATTCCCGAGCTTAAGTAGGCCTAGGGTGATATGGGTTGGGATTAGCGAGGGAGCTAATTTCCTTAAGAAACTGCGTGACATGTTAGAGCCTTGTCTGAGGAGCTACGCGAAACCTGATCACGCTGAGTTTAGACCCCACATTACTGTCGCTAGGGTTAAGGGGAGGTTCGATAGGGCGTGTTTAGCGGAGGTAATGCGTACGTACGAGGATTTTGAGTTTGGGTTATTCACAGTAACTAAGGTAGTGCTAAAGAGGAGTATTCTCCGACCTCAGGGCCCGCTCTACATTGATGTTGAGTCGGTGGATCTAAAGTGATGCGGCACGATATTCACACCGTAGTAAAGGAAATCAAGGAGGTACTTAGACCAACACCTTCCGAGCTGAGGGAAGCACTACGTCTCTATGAGGAGTTAAAGGAGGTGCTAGAGAATATACTATCTAAGTCGATACCTTACGACTTTAAAGTCGAGCTAGAAGGGTCGGTAGCTAAGGGCACATCCCTAAGAGGAGAGATGGACTTAGATGTTTTTGTACTTATACGGTACGAGGGTCTGAGCAAGGAATGGATTATCGAGAAGTTTGTGAAGCCCGTGAGCAAAGAACTAGGTCGCTTGAGAAGAGGATATCGGGTAGAGTTAAGGTACGCCTCCCACCCCTACGTGAAGATCTACGCCGGGAGCATAGAAGCGGATATAGTACCAGCTTACTGGGCCGAATCCATCGATGACATAAAAACGCCCGTCGACAGAACACCTTTCCACACAGAATTCGTGAAAAGAAACCTAACCGATGAACAGCGCGATGAGGTCCGACTATTAAAGAAATTCTTTAAGGGAATCGGGGTTTATGGTGCGGAGATAAAGGTTGAGGGCTTCTCTGGTTACTTAACGGAATTGCTCATCATAAGATACGGTTCCTTCGAGGAATTCCTTAAGTCAGCCGTAACTTGGAGGGAACCCCAGATCATTTCGTTAAACAAGCTAAACTCCTACGAGGTCTCAGTGCTACGGAGAACCTTTAAGGGGGCACCACTAATATTCCCCGACCCAGTTGATAGTAGACGGAACGCCGCTGCCGCAGTTTCCAGGAGGTCCATGGCTTTAGCCATGCTCGCCGCTCATGAGTTCTTAAGGAAACCATCACCGAAATTCTTCTTCCCTACGCGAAAGGCGTTAAGCGTCGAGGAACTTCAGTCTCGCTTGAAATCCACCGAGAGATGCGCCATCCTCATACTCTATGACGTGGCCGAGGGAACCTCACCTGATATCATCTGGGGGGAGCTTAAGAGCGTGGGAAAACGCGTAGCGAACGTTCTTAAGGTAAATGACTTCAATGTCTTAGATCTGAGGTTCTGGAGCGATGAGCGCGGCCATGCCGCGATTTACGTGGAACTCCATGGAGGAAACTTAAGTAGGTTGAAACCTGTGAAAGGCCCTGCTAAGATTGGTGCTGGTTTACTTAACTTCTTTGAGAAACACACTGTTAAGGACCCAATATCACCTTGGATAGACTGGGAGGGCATTCCTAGGGCTCTTTCCTTTAGGAAGATCCGCAATCCTGAGGACCTACTAAAAGAGAATAAGGGTCTGTTAAGTGCTAGTCACCTGAAACTAACACACATTACAATGGATCTAGTTGAAAAAGATGTTCGTGCCCTGTGCCATGACAGTAGCTTTCTTGCATGGCTTAGTGATGCTATCGTTAAATCACTGCCTTGGAAAGAAGAGCTGATGTAGTCTCGGGCACGTAGAAAGGAGAAGATTGGCGTATTCTTCCCAGAACCTTAACATCATCTATTGTTGGGGTTCCGAGCATCCTACCGCAGTTGGGGCATTTACCTTCGTACCTCATGGCTAATTCCGAGGGTGAAGGTAATCCGAAGCAATCCTGACCTACTCGTTCGAATATGAATATTATGGATCCGCATCCTTTGCAACGGAATATTACTGGCACTTGTAGAACACCGATTATTTCTTACGCAGATCAAGTAGATAATAG
>WAOL01000061.1 GCA_015521295.1 Desulfurococcales archaeon | reverse complement strand
TGTGGGGCTCACGCCATCATCGTTGGGGTCATGACTGGTGGTTCGGAGGAGTTGGTGCTTGAGTTGGCTGGTACGGCAGGTAAGGACTTCCCGGTGGCTCTCGTTGCGCACAGAACGATGAATTCCCTTGCCGCGAGTGTGGAGGCCTTAAGTAGGCTGAGGGCGGAGGGCTTCAGGGCGGCCCAACTCTTCCTGTTGAATAAGGGTGTTAGGGGTGAGGTTGACGCGTTCCTGCGTGCGGCTAGGGCTAGGAGGGCTTTGGACGGGATGAGACTATTGGTTATTGGTGAGCCTTCCCCGTGGCTCGTGCATAGCTCCGTTGGTTGGGAGCACTTCGCTCAGTCCCTCGGCGTTGAGCCCATTAAGGTTAGTCTCGAGGAGGTTGTGAGGAGGTACTCCTCCATTACCACGAGGGAGGCGGAGAAGCTCCTGAAGCGTTTCGAGGGCATCGAGGCTAAGGGCGTTGGGGGTGAGGACTTAGTTAAGTCGCTTAGGATGTACCTAGCCCTTAAGGGCTTGCTTAAGGAGTACGGTGCGGCCGCATTAACTATCCGGTGCTTCGACCTGCTTAAGTACGGGGTAACCGCATGCATCGCGCTAAGCATGCTTAACGATGAGGGCTTCATCGCTGGGTGCGAGGGTGACGTGCCCGCTACCCTAAGCATGGCTACCCTATCACTCATCAGCGGCTCCCCCTCCTTCATGGGTAACGTCGCTTGGGTCGATGAGAGCGAGAATACCTTACTCATAGCTCACTGCACCGCGCCTGTGAGTCTGGGCAGGAAGTACGTGCTGAGGACTCACTTCGAGTCAGGCCTCAGTGTCGCTGTGGAGGCGTACCCTAGGAAGGGTGAGGTTGTAACCCTAGCTAGGCTTGATGGGAGGTCATTAACTCTTAGGGTGGGGACTGGCGTGGTGCTTAATGACGCGCCAGTCACAGGGAACGCGTGCAGGACTCAGTTACTCTTACGGCTGAGGGATGCAGGTAGGCTAATTAGGGAGCCTATAGGGAACCACTACGCGGTCGTCCCTGGTGACTGGGTGAGGGCGCTTAAGTTCTTTGCTGACTTCACGGGCTTCAGGTTTGATGAGCTATAATGCTTCAGCAGGACTACTTAGAGGGTGCTCCAGCCTCCAAAGCCTCTTTTCCCAACTAAGGGGAAGATTTATAATATATCGGCCGATATTTCCTTCGAAGCACGTGATACTATGAGGTGGGGTAGGTCAGCACTCTCACACTGGGATGATGGCTACAAGAGAAGGGGTATCAGCTGGAAAGGCGCGGTAGCCTTACTAATAGTGGTGCTGTGGATAACATCCTTCGCGTCCCTAGGGTTCGTAGGGATAGCCGGTAAGGCTGCTGAGGGGTGGGCATCGCTAGCATGGGTTGAGAAAGGGGCTGCGGCACTATTGGTTCTGGGCCTGCTCTTAATGCTGGTGGGGAGTTTCGCTAGGGCAGTTAGCGGGAGGGCTGCCTTCCTGGCGTTAGGAGTTATTCTACTGGTTGTTGGCGGCATAATGTTTGCCTTCGCCCACATAGCCGTGCTTAACGACAGCCCCTCTCAGATTAAGGTGATTGAGCTTAAGGCACCGATAGACACAACGTCGGCTAGGCTAGTGCCTCTTCATACGGCGTACGCGTACGCTGTCTCAATGCTTCAGACAGCAACCCACACCATATACGAGGACGAGACCTACGTATACTACGACTCGGGAGGACACATAATCTACAACTGGGTGATAGAGCCTGAGGGATTCTGGAACCAGATTAGCAAGGAGCCTCTTGGCGTGGTGCTCGTCAACGGCTCGGTATTCCCGCCTAAGGTGTACGTAATTAAGAAGAGGATGTTCTGGGGCTTACATAGGTTACTACTGAACCCGTTCTTCATAGATAACCTGTGGAGGGAAGTTAAGCTTCGCGCCGGAATGGGTGTGAGGGTGTTAATGGACTGTAACGTCGAGGTCCTCTATAAAGGCAAGCCATACATACTCATACCACTAGCCACGTGGAGGGTTGGGCCAACGACGTCTGTCCCCGTACCCGTGGGTTATGCTGTGGTGTCGCCGGATGGCTCAATAAGTGTCATCAGCTTAAAGGAGGCTGCATCGAGCCCGCTATTCCGCGGAGTACCTTTAGTTCCTGACGTCATCGCAAGGGAGTGGGTTGAGATCTACAGGTACCACACCGGCTTCTGGAACGTCTTCCTATACCACAACACCTACACAATAAGGGACGTGGGAACCAACCCGCAACCATACCTAATGACTGATAAGAGTGGCCACCTGTACTGGGTGTTCGTCGCCGAGCCGCCGGGGATGACTTACTCGGCCAAGTACATATTCTACGTTAACGCCAGCGACCCTAATCCACACATAATGATTTACGAGCTACCAAACCCAGTCATAGGTATCTCGAAGCTAGCCTCACTAGTGAAGCAGGCGCACCCGACCTATGACTGGGGTGAGTTCATGGTTGAGGAGCCAATGCCCATCATAGTTAACGGCACGCTCTACTGGAAAGTAACGGTCATAACAAGGGACGGTAGGGGGCTGGTGTCAGTCGACCTAGTGGACACGAGAACCAACGAAGTGAGGAGCATCAAAGCCAACGGAACCCTAACGATGGATGGCGTGATAGCATACCTAACCGGGAAACACGTAACCCCGTCAAACATCACCGGAGGGAACACAACCATAGGGGCGATCCTCCAGAAAATCCAGGAACTCAAACAGAGAATAGCGCAGCAGGAAGAGGAGCTAAGGAAGCTCTACCAAGAGTTAAGCAC
>WAOL01000060.1 GCA_015521295.1 Desulfurococcales archaeon | reverse complement strand
CTCGTAGACTATACCTCACTAGTGGTTAAGGAGGTAACCTTAGTGGGGTCGAGGTGTGGACCGTTCCCGCCAGCAATTCGTTTAATACGGGAGGGGTTAGTGAGGGTGGACCCGCTCGTTACGTCCACCTTTAACCTCGAGGAAGTGCGTGATGCATTCGAGGCTTCGTTTAGAAGAGATGAGATTAAGGTCCAGGTGAAAATATCGGAGGAGTAAGTCGTTGCTTCATCCTAACCTCAAGTCTCACTTAATCCTGTATTTCCCGTAGTCCTTCGCTAACATTTCCTTCACTAGCTTAGTTCTTCTCTCCTTCTGCAGCTCCTCGTTTTTCCTTGCCTTAGCCTCTATCTCAGCCACTACGTTTTCCTTACCTCCAAGTTTCCTCAGTATTTGGGGGTCGTACCACACCTCCACTTTCCTCAGTTCCTTAGCGGCGATCGTGACCACCCTACCTACGTTGACTGCATCCATGAGGGATTCCTCCCTCTCCAAAGCATTCCCTAGTCCCTCGTAGTATGCTAGCGCCCATGGAGGGACATGCACACCCATGGAGTTGAGTACCACCATGAGGTAAGCTATTGTCATTACTGCCCCAGCCTCAGCTCCTGCCGCTATGAAGCCCGCTACCTTCCCCTCTAGCCATGACCTACCCTCCACTAGTATCATGTTTTCGAAGACCGTCAACTTATCGATGAAGTTCTTTAAGTGGCCCGAGGGTCCATACCAGTACACGGGCGTCGCTATCACTAAGCCGTCGCTCTCCAGTACCTTCCTAAGTACTGCCCACGCGTCATCACACTCCATGCAGGGAGGTCTGCATGCGTTCTGCTCATCGCTTAAGCAGGCCTCACATGGCTTTATGTCGTAGTCGTAGAGGTTCAGGAGCTCTGCCTCAGCTCCTTCCGCCTCAGCGCCTTTCAGGGCGGCTTCAAGCAACTTATACGTGTTACCGTACTTCCTGGGGGAGGCGTTTATCCCGAGCACCTTAATCCTTTCCGAACCCATCCCGGCTCACCTGTTAATGATTTAGGGCGGGATTATTAGCGATGCTGTTCAGAACCGGGCTCGCGGCGCCCGAACCTCCTTAAGAGCCTTGACCAGGAAACGTAGAGCCCCTCAACCTCAGTAAGTAGCCTCCTAACCATGCCCTCCTCAACATCCGCACCTCTTATTAACTCGGATGACACTCTCAGCAACGCGCCTAACACTGATGCGTTAGTCAATCCAAGCTCATCCTGAACCTTGCTTAAGCATTCACCTAAGTCGCCGTACAGTTCCTCACAGATCTCACGCGCAGCTAGCCCCAAACGAATTAATGCATATCTCTCAGCCATGGATACAGCGACCCTACAGTCCCCCTTAAGGAGCATGTGCGTGTGTGACACGAGCTCCCCAAATACCGCTACCGCATCCATTAAGTCCTTCTCCTTCATCGGCACGGAACCACTATAATAGTTTAGGGCAGAAGTTATAATTGACTTGGGTGATCAACTTTGAGACTTGACAAAGTAGTTAATGCTGTTAAGGAAGGGCTCAGGAGGGCCGGTGCTGAGAGGGTTGCCGTAAGCCGTGGAGGCGGGTGCGTGGTAGTTGAGGCACCGATTGGTAATGACGTGATTGTTGCTTCAGTCACTCAGGGATCCGTTGACGAGTACTACATAGTTAAGCTTGTCCCTGCATCTAAGGCAGCTGAGACCGGGTTAACATGTGTTGGGTTAGAATACACACCTTACGGTCTCTTTGTAATTAGTAATGACCTTGAGGAAATAACTGAAAAAGTTGCGGTTAAGGCCTCTAAACTCCTTAAGTGGGTCAGCACTTAACCTCCTTATCCTCGACCGTGGGTTTGAGGGGTATCATGCAGAGGAATGAGAGCTTAGTTGTGCCGGTGTTTATATATTCGTGCTCGACGTTAGGCGGGACGAATATGAAGAACCCTTTGCTCACGTCATACCACTTGCTCCCGATCCTTATGTGGCCTTCACCCTCAAGCACGAAGATCTCATGCTCCCACGGATGCCTATGAGGGTTTATCCTAGCGCCCGGTTCTAGTTCGAATAACCTCATGGCAAACGCCCTTGCCCCGTCTTCATCCTTTATCAACCACCTCACTGTTGTCCCTGTACCCATATTGCTTGGGACGGCCTCCGCCTTCACGCTAGTATAGTGGGCAACAACCTCGCCGCAAGGACCCTTAGGGAGAGACACGTATGTCACCCACCCCCATTCTTTTATCAAGCTAGTAAATAATGGTGTGGTTCAGGAGACCTCATACCCTTATCTTTAGGGCCTTCCTGACTTCATCTATTAGGAGTACCGGGACTGCCGTCAGTAGTGCTGTCCCCAACAGCCACGGGGGTAGCGGTACTGCGGTGAAGAGTTCCCTAACGCCCGGCGTGTACACCGCGAACAGCTGTAGGCCTACGGATGCCAGGAGCGCTGGTATCAGCCATTTATTGAACGGTCTGTACCAGAAGTGCTTTGCTTCAGATCTTGAGGATAGGGCTCGGCCGAACTCGCTGAACGCTATCGCCGTGAAGACTAAGGTTCTCGCCTCGGCTAGCCCTATGTTGCTGAGTACGGAGCTGAACAGCACTAGGTTCACAGCACCTATTGCCGTACCGAGGATCGTGAAGTAAGCTATTTTCCTGTTAGTTATGAATGAACCCTCCCTTCTCCTAGGGGGTCTTCGCATTATGTCTGGCTCGGCAGGCTCAACACTTAAGGCTAGGGCTGGTAGCGAGTCGGTGGTGACGTTTATCCATAGTAGCTGCGGGGCATCCAGCGACGGTGGTAAGCCTGCTAGTTCAGCCATGAATATTGTTGCGACCTCGCCTATGTTGGCTGGGAGTAAGTAGTTTATCGGTTTCTTCAGGTTCTCGTATATTACCCTGCCCTCCTTAACCGCCTCAACGATCGTAACGAAGTTGTCGTCCTTGAGGATTAGCTTGGCGACTTCCTTAGCGACGTCCGTACCTCTTATCCCCATAGCTATGCCTATGTCTGCTTCCTTCAACGCTGGGGCGTCGTTAACGCCGTCGCCGGTCATGGCGACCACGTGGCCCTTAGCCCTCAACGCGTTAACTATTCGGCGCTTATGCTCAGGTGTTACCCTAGCAAACACGACGACATCATCGATTACCTCCCTAAGCTCCTCATCACTCATGGAGTCAAGTTCCTTGCCATCGATTATGGATCTCTCGCCACTCACGTCTAAACCTATTATTTCCGCGACAGCCTTTGCCGTGAGCCTATGATCGCCTGTAATCATGATTACCTTTATTCCTGCTTTCCTTACCTCCTCGACAGCTTCTCTCACACCCTCACGCGGTGGGTCAATAATGCCTAACACAGCCACGAAAGTCATTTCCCTCTCAATGAACCTGATGTCATCGGGTGGTTCCTCACCCATTACCCTGTATGCGACGCCGTACGTTCTGTAGCCCTTGCTGGCTATTGACGCTATGTAATCCAGTATTGACCTCCTTAACACAGGTGTTAGGGGCTTCACGCCCTCCTCAGTTACGACGCTATTCGATATGTCAAGAAGCATTTCTGGAGCGCCTGAGGATATGACTAAGTATGAATCATTGGTTAAGTGCACTGTTGTTTTACGCTTTCTGAATCGGTCGAAGGGGTAAGTCCTTACAAGCTCTCTCTTAATCCCGTCAACAACGTCGGTACCGAGAACCTTCATAGCGAACACCAGCGCCGCACCCTCTGTGGGGGATCCCCTGACACGCCATGAATCACCCTCGTGAACAATGTCCACGTCCCCCCGTATGTGCTTGACAAGCATCTCCGCTAATTCCTTGAGCCTACGACCCAAACCTCCCTTCCCATCTCTCGGGATGACCTTACCTACGGGCTCGTACCCCGTGCCCTCAACAACGTACTCTCGCCCACCACACCATACTAGCTTAACGGTCATTTCGCCCTTAGTTATAGTGCCTGTCTTATCGGACGCTATGACATCGCACGCACCTAGTGCCTCTATAGCGCCTAGCTCCCTAACTATAACGTTCTTCTTTGACATCCTGTAAGCGCCTATGGCTAGGACGGACGTAGCTACTGCCGGTAAGCCTTCGGGTATGGCTGCCACAGCTAGCGCTATGGCCAGTATGAGGGCATTTATCGGGCTCATGTGCGTGACGTACACTGATGAGACGAAGACGAAGGCACTTATCGCCAATATTATTATGCCGAGCCTCTTACCTAGCCTATCAAGTTCCTCCTCAAGCAAAGTTTTCCTTTCCTCTACCTTGCTGAGGGACTCAGCAATCCTCCCTAACTCAGTCCTCATACCCGTTGCTACTACCACCGCGAGCGCCTTACCCGAGACTGCGTGAGTGCCCATGAACAACATGTTGACCCTGTCCGAAACCGACGTGTCGGGTTCCAAGATAACGTCCGGGTTCTTGCGGACAGGTTCTGACTCGCCTGTAAGTGGCGACTCATCCACCAGGAGCTCCTCCGCACTGATTAATCTAGCGTCCGCCGGTATCCTGTCACCTTCACCGATAACTATGATGTCGCCAGGCACTACCTCATGAGCAGGTATTTCCTTGATTCGACCGCCACGCATCACCTTAGCGTGGGGCGTCGCCATCCTCTTCAAGGCCTCAACAGCCTTCTCCGCCCGGAACTCCTGAAGGAAGCCAGCCACCCCCATTATCGCAACTATGAGCAATATTGCCGCAGCATCTATTACCTCCCCCAGGAACCATGCGATCACCGCAGACACTACAAGTATCAATATGAGGAAGTTTGTGAATTGCTTAGCGAATATCATTATGGGAGACTTCTTCTTACTCACCAACTCGTTGAGGCCGTACTCTTCTAACCGCCTCCTCGCCTCGTCCTCATCAAGCCCCTCCCTCCTCGTCCTAAGCTTCCTCAGCACCTCATCAACGCTCAGTGAATGCCAGTCCATCACCGACCCGCACTAACTACCCCCGAGGCATTAAATTAGTTATTTCCCCGCGTTAAGAAGCCCCCACTAACGTAGGACTTCCTTTATAATTCCCCGCGGGAGAGTGGTTAGGGGGTGCGTGTGGCTAGGATTAAGGGCGTTAATGAAGCGGAAATCACCCGTATCATAGTCCGTGAGTCTCTTCGCGAGTGGGAGGAACTTAGTAGTGTGGACGTCGTGGTGGTCGGTGCTGGGCCGTCAGGCCTGACAGCCGCCAAGTACTTGGCTGAAGGAGGCCTCAAGACCCTCGTCGTTGAGCGCAGACTGAGCTTCGGCGGCGGGATGGGAGGCGGGGGCAACCTTCTCCACAAGGTTGTCGTTGAGTATCCAGCGAATGAAGTACTTGACGACTTCAATGTGAGGTACTATGAGGTCAGCGAAGGTATTTACGTTGTTTCAACGGCTGAGCTAATGGCGAAGCTAGCTGCGGGCGCCGTAGATGCTGGTGCTAAGATAATCTTCGGCCTCACCCTTGAAGACCTAATATTCAGGTACGACCCATTACGCGTTGCTGGAGCGGTCGTCATATGGTCGGCAATACCGCTCGCTGGCCTACATGTTGACCCGCTCTTCATCGAGTCTAAGGCGGTAATCGACGCCACGGGGCACGACGCTGAAGTACTTAGTGTCGCAGCCGCCAAGATACCGGGTCTACTGCAGAAGCCTAGGGGAGGGATGTCCGCTAATGCAATCGTAGGTGAGGAGAGAGTCGTAGAACTCACTGGTAAGGTGGCGCCCGGCCTCTACGCTACTGGCATAGCCGTGTCAAGCTACTACGGAACCCCTAGGATGGGGCCGATATTCGGGGGTATGCTACTTTCAGGCAGGAAGGTGGCTAAGGAAGTTCTGAGGGACTTGAAGGGCTAGGAAACCTTGTTAAGAAGTGTCATATTAACATAAATTATTTTTCGGTAGGCTTAAAATGATTGAGGGACTTCACTTTGACTGAAAAATACGACGTCATAGTAATTGGTGGGGGGCCAGCCGGTTATGTGGCGGCCTCCCGCCTAATTAGGGAGGGTCGGAAAGTCGCGCTCGTGGAGAAGAGGTTCTTGGGCGGTGAATGCACTAACTGGGGATGCATACCTTCCAAAGCATTGATCGAGGCATCTCACGTCCCAGCCCTGCTGAAGGCTTCAAGGCAGGTAGGGATAAAGGTGTCGGTGCAGGAGGTGAACAGCGCAAGGATAATGTCGTGGGTCAGGAGGGTGAGAACCAGGTCTAGGGCAGGTATAGCGCAGCTCCTTAGCGAGGCCAAGATCATCGAGGGTACAGGTATTATCTCCGGCCCTAGGGAGGTTAAGGTGAAGGTGGGTGACGCCTCAGCCGTAACATTGGAGGGCGACAACATCATCGTGGCTACAGGCTCTGACCCCGCCCCAATACCTGGCTTTCAGTTCGATGGTGAACACATACTCAGCAACCGCGATTTCTTCGAGTTGAAAGAACTTCCGAGTACCATGGCTGTGATAGGTGCTGGCGCCATAGGGTCGGAGATAGCCGCAGCGCTAGCTAGGCTTGGAGTCAAGGTTCACCTTATCGAGATAATGGATAGGGTACTACCGACCTACGATGCTGAGGTAGGAGCCATAGTCTCCAAGTACCTGAGGAGGGCAGGGGTTAACATATACGTAGCTACCATGGCGAAGAACTTAGGGAGGGATAAGGACGGCGTTAAGTTGAGGTTAGTGCCGCGGGACGGAGGTGAAGCGCGCGAAATTATTGTGGATAAAGTACTTATAGCGGCTGGCCGTAGGTACGCAACACGCAGCATAGGTCTCGAGGAGGTTGGGGTGACGCTCGGTGATAGGGGCGTAGTGATAGTTAATGAGGATCTCCGCACGTCGGTCCCCACGATACTTGCTGCGGGTGACGTGACTGGCCCGCCACTACTGGCGCATAAGGCGTACAGGGAGGGACTCATAGCTGCTGAGACCATAATTCATGGTTCCTCATCAATTCCGCGCGGCCCCATACCTTCAGTGATCTTCACCACGCCAGAGGTGGCTAGCGTCGGGTTAACCGAGGAGCAAGCACGGTCTGCAGGCCTGAACGTGAGGTGTGTTAAGTACAGCTACGCGGCTGTTTCGAGAGACTACACGGTACTTGAGAGGACGCCTGAGGGGTTCGCTAAGGTAGTTATTGAGGAGGGAAGCAACAGGATCTTAGGTGCCCTAATAGTTGGTAATGGTGCCTCAGAATTAATACACGTGCTCACACTGGCGGTAACGTTGAGGGTAAGCGTGGATGAACTAGCAAAGATGGTCTGCGCGCACCCGACATATTCTGAGGCGATATGTGAGTTAGCTCATAAGGCTATAGGTAAGCCTGTGCACGGCGGTTAATCCCTAGTAAAATGTGGCTAAAAAGAACTAGGTTCTCACACCTCCTTTGAAACGCTTCAACTGTTTTACCCCACCGTACTTATTGTCACACGAGTTCCGGAACCTTGTTAAGCACTTCCCTCCCTGAAGTCGTTACTAACACCATGTTCTCTATCCTGATCCCGTACCTGCCATGTACATACACTCCAGGTTCAATAGTTACTATCATGCCTGGCTTTAATTCCTCATTAACACCTTGCGCTAGGCGTGGGGGTTCGTGCACCTCTATACCAACGCCGTGTCCCAGCGCGTGTATGAAGTACTTTAAGAGACCGTGTTTCTCCAGAACCTTTCTAGCGACGGCGTCAACATCACTGACCTTCACCCCTGGTGCAACAGCGTCCGTAGCCTCATCAACTGCCTCCTTAACCGCCTCCAGCGCGTTCCTCAACTCCTCATCCGGCTGCCCGATAACAGGGGTTCTGGTCATGTCTGAGCAATACCCGCCGAATCTGGCCCCGAAATCCATGACTATCGCCTCACCGTCACTTAGTTGGCGTGTTGACGGGACTGCATGGGGATATGCCGCGTTAGGTCCTGACGCAACTATTGTTTCGAACGCGTATCCATCAGCACCCAAGAAACGCATTGTTCCTTCCAGTAGCGCAGCAACCTCATACTCCTTCATTCCAGGTTTAAGCTCATTTAAGGTCTTCCTGAACGCCTCCTCACTTATCCTTAGGGCCTCCCTTATCGCTGAGATCTCAGAGGGTTCCTTCACCGCACGCATTTCTGCAATGTCCTTCTCGACGTCGATTATCTCCGCGTCACTACCTAACTTTTTAGCTACCTCGGACGCCATCGGCGTAACTGCTCCGATATCGAGCCCCACACGCTTCGCGTTAACGGATTTAAGTTGCGTCACTACCCACTCACTAGGCCTTATAGTGACAGGTTTCGTTTCTATTGCGGGTAGCTCGTATCTTGCGTAAGGTATGATCTCAACATCCTTGACCGTGTCGGACACTCTCCAGTAATCGAGGGCTGGGGTCAGGAGTTTTGGTTGCCACCCGCGTATTATGAAGAGGTATGCGCCGGTTGGCCTTGGTAGAGAGGTGAAGTAGAAGACGTTGGCATCCTGCGTTACTAGTACCGCGTCGAGGTTTCTAGATTCCATTAAATCCAGGATTTTCTTCAGCCTCAAGGACTATGCACCAGGTAATGATTCATCCTCCGAATATTTAAGGGAAGCTTACCTGAGGGTGAATTCCCTCATTCCTTCCCTAGTTAGTTCCTTCGCTTCATCATCGTTCATGAATATCGATGCCAGCTTGAGGATGTTCTCTAGCGTAGGTTCCCTCCTAACTTTCCTAGCAATCCCCTTGAGGTGGGGGTACCTCCTCACAGTTGGTTTGAGTATTTCCTCTAGTAACCTCCTACCGTCTGAGTTAAGCACGCAGTCTTTGCTGAAATACTCGCCGAAACCCAGTAACATCTTAGCTATTAGGGACCGCATCCATTCCCTAAACCTTGCGTCATCGACGTCCTCGTTCCTCACCGGAAAAACCCAAGCATAAATTTCGCTTATGTTGATAATTAAGTTCTTGATGATTGAAGTAATGGAGAATGATTTAGCGCCTCGACCCCTAAATTGAGGTACTATGCATTCTTAAAAGAGATGAGGATGTGTTTTGTGGTTTTTCAGTACTTGGACTTTACCCTTTCTAGGAACTCATCAATGAGTTCCTTAACTGATGGTCCTTCGAGGACTTTGAGTTCCCACCGGACTCGTACTACAGGCTTGTCTATCTTGATTAGCCTTGTTATATCTGCTGGCGTGCCCAGTATTACTGCGTCTGCCGGCACATTCTTTATGGTCTCTTCAAGGTCTCTTAACTGTTCAGGCGTATATCCCGTTGATGGGAGAACCTCCCTCATGTGTGGGTAGAGTTCGTAGAGTTGCTTAATCACACCCACGGCGTAGGGCCTCGGGTCTATGATCTCAGCAGCACCATACTTCTTAGCAGCTACGTAGCCAGCTCCGTAAGGTAGACCACCGTGCGTTACTGAAGGTGAGTCCTCAATGACAAGTACCTTCTTGCCCTCAACCTTGGCGGGGTCATCTACAACTACCTCCATATCCGCCTTAACGATCTTTGCCCTCGGATTGACTGCCTTGACGTTGTTTATAACCCTATCCACGTCCTCCTTCCTGGCTTGACTTACTTTGTTAACTATCACTGCATCAGCCATACGCGTGTTTACCTCTCCTGGGAACGAACCTACCTCGTGGCCAGGCCTCATGGCGTCAGCAACCGTTATCATGTAGTCGAACTTGAAGAACGGGAAGTCGTTGTTGCCTCCATCCCACAGTATCACGTCGCCTAAGTGTTCAGCCTCCCTCACGATCTTTCCGTAGTCCACACCCGCTAGGACGGGGAGGCCCATCCTTATGTACTGCTCGTACTCCTCCCTCTCCTCAACGGTGACCTTCCACCGATCTAAGTCCTCATACGTCTTGAAGATCTGGACAATCATCTCCTTCAGGTCACCGTAAGCCATAGGGTGCCTCACTGGGACAGGCCTTAGCCCCCTGTTCAGTAACTCTTTAACCACAGCCCTTGAAACCGTTGACTTGCCAGCGCCAGTCCTGACGGCCGTTACCGCTATTACGGGGCGGAAGGACGGTATCATTGTTTCTCTGGGAGACAGTATCTTGAATGACGCTCCATTAGCTAGGGCCGTTGAGAGTATCCTGCCTACGTCCTCATACGGTAGGTCACTGTAGGACAGGACGACTTCATCGACATGGTACTCCTTTATGAGCTTACCTAAGTCCTTCTCCGGGAAGATAGGGATACCGTCTGGGTAGAGGTGCCCGGCCAGTTCGGGTGGGTACCTCCTCCTCTCCACGCCAGGTATTTGAGCCGCGGTGAATGCCACGACCTCATACTCCGGGTTGTCCCTGTAGTACACGTTGAAGTTGTGGAAGTCGCGTCCTCCAGCACCAACTATTATTACCTTAGTCCTTCTGGACACGAAGTTCACCGAATATTTTTCGTCGATCTCCTTTAAATATTCCAACCCACTAAAAATTTATTCAACCACGGAACGGCTCACTCCTCAGCTTTAGTACGTCCTCAATGCCTCTAGCTAAGCGGCATGCGTTTAGCGCGTCCCTGATCGTTGGTGCGTTAGGGACTTCCTCACCCTTGACCCGCCTAGCGCAGTCCCTTAACTCGGCCTTAAGGGGCTCCTCACCACTCACTTTACTCTCCCGCATCCCCTCACCGGAGAGTATTTGCACTACCCTGTCGGTGAAGATACCGCGAACGAATACGTCAGGTAGGCTTGCCTCAACCTCCCTGACCTTGACTGGTAGGAAGCCATCGGCTATGAAGCTCACGTGCGTGTCTCCTATGGTTACTGAGGCGCAAACGGATTGAGGTACGCCGACCTCGTCACTCACGCCCCACGCAGACACTATACTGTAGTCTTCCCAGCCAACGAAGAAGCCTGTTAGGTCTATGTCGTGAATCATCAGGTCGAACACCACCGATACGTTTCTCCGATGTGGTGGTCGGGCGGATAACCTCTTAAAGAGCATATAGGTTGGCCTGCCACGCCTCATGATTTCCTTCTTGAGTGCCTGCGCTACCGGATCATACCTAACTATGAAGCCGGGCTGAACAACCAGGCCAGCATCGGTGGCTGCCTTTATGATGCGTTCGACCTGCTCTGGCTTAGTAGCAACTGGCTTCTCTACGAAGATGTGGTAACCTTCATTGATTGCCTTCAGCGCCACTTCCGGTAGGTAATTTATTGGGACGGCAACTGTCACTGCATCCACGTCGAAGCGCCTCAAGTCCTCTAGGCCGGTAGCGTAGTGAGGTACTCTCCATTCGCGTGCCACTGTCTTGGCGACATCCTCACGCACATCCACGACAGCAATAAGTTCCAGTACGCCTTCAGCCTCGAGATACTTCAACGCCCTAATGATGTTACGCCCCCACACTCCTGCTCCTACGGCCGCGATTCTCGGAGGTCTTCCTAACACGAATAAAGCACCTTGTAATGAGTGTGAAGTAAGTAAAAATTAATTGGCTTCAGAGCCTGCGTGTGTCCTCACAGCCCGTTAGGCTTGGTAGTCATGGTCATTCATCATCAGCTAGGCATGATCCCTGCGTGTGTAAGTAGGTTTTCAGCATTGCTACGTATTGCCTCGTAAACAACGTTGGGATTCACCGACTTCAACTCCGCAATAATCCTTATAGTTTCTGGAATGAGTTCCGGACCTAGCTCCATGCCCCTGTACTTGTACGGCCCGTCTGACTCGGTGAGCAGTAGGGATAAGGGCGCTGCCTTAATCACTTTCCGTGACTTTTCCTGAACCTTTATCGCCGGGTTGACACCTATGAAGTATCCTGAGTCCTCTATCACCTTTAGGAGGTGTAGCGGACCTGTGAACCAATGTATCACAGCTAGCTTAACGCCCGCACTTCTCAGCACTTCAAGCACATCGCTCCACGCACCAGCGGCGTGTATGGAGAGTATCTTACCATGCCTCACCGCACTCTCCACAAACTCCTCGAAAAACTTAACCTGCTTTGAGAAGGTCTTAGGCACAAAGAGCTTATCTAAGCCTACCTCACCGATGAAGTGTGCCTCACGCACTAGATTCAATGTTGCTTTAAGGTCATCCTCACTAGCCTTGCCGACCTCCCAGGGATGTATTCCCACACCTACCAACACGTTCTTACACCCCCTAGCCATCTCTAAGGTTCGTTTCGATGATTCTAAATCGTCTGATACAGCCATTAGTAGTAGATTCTCGTTAGTACAGTACGTATTGATTACTTGTTCATCATATTCCCACAGATGAACATGCGTATCTATTATGCCGTACCTCAGCCTCATGCACCTTAACCTCATTTAGGAGGTGTGACCTTAACGTATTTGAAGCCCAGCTTAGCGAGTGCTTTCTCAGCGGCTGGGCTTAACGCGGGTGCCGCAAGCACTCCTCTCACCTTAATGCCTAGGGATTCGTAGTACTTCACGTACCGGTTTAACTGATATACTGCATCAATATCCGCGGTGGATCTTTTAACCTCAACGAGTATGAGGTCCCCTGTCGATGCTCGGAGGACGACATCAATTCTTCCGTGGGGTGTGCTTACCTCGCGAGACACTAATTGCGCCCCAGCCTCCACCACATGTGGGTTCCTAGCTATGTAGTCCACTATCTCCTTCTCTGTGCCGTGGAGGAGGAATCTCCCGTGCCCTAGCCTGACTATCATTATGTCCGCGTCACTCTCGACACTTATCTTAAGGATCTCTTTCGGGTGCCTTCGGAGGGCCTTAATGACTATCTTGTCTCCCTCCACCTTCACTGTTACGTAGGCTTTCGGCTGCCAGTTTATTGGGTTCCGACCCTCTGGTCCATGGATGAGTAGTGTACCATCCTCCTTAATTATTACTAAGCGCCATGCGCTTGAGGCTTTGCTGGATGCCCTCCCTTCATATTCGATACTGCACTTAACTGAGAGAACAATTGTTGCTACCCTGAACCACTGCCTTATGATGTTGGGTATCTCAGTGCGTTCTACGCACCCTATTACCTCTGACCTCCCTTGGCACACTCTTAACTACCTCCGAAACTAGCTTCATTGCATCACCTAAGCTCATGTCCGGGAGTGTGGCTGAGGCTGCTTCTGCGTGACCTCCGAATCTTCCTTTGAGCCTCGCCGCTAGTTCCCGGCATATTCTGTAGGCTCTGTCGTTAAGAGTTCTAACTGTGACGACCACCTTCCCTTCCTCCCTCCTTATTAGTACTACGTCCTTCCTGCTCATCCTAGCGAATTCTGTCGCGGCTATGCCTAGTAGGCCAGCGTATATTCTTGATTCAGATAGGTCCAGCGCCACTATCTTCGTTGCCGCTACCTCAAGTGAGCGTTCACTCATGATCTTAAGCAGGCGCCATAGAAGGAACTTAGCTATCTTGGCTCTACTCAGTAACTCAGGGTCACTCAGTAGGTCCTTACCCTCCAGCATAGCCTCAACCAAGTGCTTCATGTAATTTAAGTCACCTGGGTTTCGGGCTATTGAGAGCTTAATGAGGTCCGCTACCTTAGCCGCATCCTCACTCCTAGCTTCACCACCTTCGCACACGTCGGCCACATCAACTAAGAATTCCTCGTAAGGATTCATGTGTGGCTTTAGTACTTCCTTCATTAGCCTTGGACAGGACGGGGACTTACGCCATACAACCTTTATATTGGGGATATTACTTAGCTCCTTTACGTGCTCGTCGGAACTCATGTGGTGGTCTATAATCGTTACTCTGCCTACTTTCCCTGAGAGCTGCTTTATGTACCTAGCGAATTCCTCACTCACTGCTAGGTCAAGGAAAACAACTTCGCTTAGATTCTCCCCAACCTTCCTAGCGTCTATTTGGGCTCTCCATGGCTGAGTGAATACCATCGACACATTCCTAGGCCATGAGTCCATTAGGTAGTGCTTTATGTATATGAAGGCCGAAATAATTCCATCGCAGTCACCGTGGCATACTACACCTGAACGCGGCATGTTACTCACTCTATGACATAAACTATTCAAGTAGCTTTTAAGGGTTGGATCGAAACACATTCTATGATTGAGGGGTTAGCACTACAATGACGTCCAAAGAAGTCACTGTAACCTACAGGGATCCGCTAACGCGAGCCATTAAAAGGTTGGAGAAGCAAAAATACCACGTTATAGGGACTCACTCAGCAGTTAAGAAGTGCTTGTGGGTACATAACGCATTAGTTGAAGGCAGGTTCTGCTACAAGTGCAAGTTCTACGGGATAGAGTCCCACCGGTGTGTTCAGTTCAGTCCGGCAATACTCTGGTGCTGGAACGCGTGTCTCCACTGCTGGAGGGTGAGGCCTGAGGATATGGGGTTTGAGAGAAGTGAACTCACGCGATTACCTTACGTGGATGACCCGGACGTGCTTGCTGAGTTAGCGATTAAGGAGCATAGAAGAACTGTTAGCGGGTATAAGGACAGGGCCCCAAGGAAGTTATGGGAGGAGGCTAACGACCCAAAGCACGTCGCCATATCCCTCACCGGTGAGCCACTAATGTATCCGCGCTTCGGCGACTTGTTGGAGGCGTTCCACAGGCGCGGACTAACGACGTTCGTAGTAACTAGAGGGGTAAGACCGGACATACTAGGGGGGCTTGACGTTGAGCCAACACAGTTGTACGTTTCTATTGAAGCCTGGAATAGGGAGATGTACGAGTACTTCAACAGGCCCCTAACCCCTAGGGCGTGGGAAGCAACCTTGGAGACCCTGCAACTACTGCCTTCCTTCTCATGCCCAACCGTCATTAGGGTGACTGTTGTGAAGGGCTTCAACATGGGTGAGGGGGACGTTAGGGGATTCGCTAAGCTTCTTGACAAAGCGCAACCAACATTCATCGAGGTTAAGGCCTACATGCATGTCGGAGGCTCCACCGGGAGGCTCAGCAGGGAGAACATGCCCTCAATGAAGGATGTTGAGGAGTTCGCGAGGAAACTCTCCCAAGAACTGAGCTATCCCGTAGTATCACGCTCTGTACCTTCAAGGGTCGTGTTACTCTCAAGGCTCCCAGGACCAATTATAAGGTACGGGAAAGGATGCCCGAAAGCATGGAAGGAGGAAGACATCGGCGACGAGTTCTCCGGTGAGTACGGTGCTTCTGAAGTACTATAATTCACTTAATCAGACTACTCGTAATGGTTAATTTGATAGTGAATAAGCAATCGCTACATGTGACATACTTATATAAAAATTGTTAATGAACAAGACATTTGTTTTCACAAAGGTTATATAGTTTAAATAGAGTGTGCCTTCAATGCGCCTTATTGTACGGAAGATATTTCGTGAGGTCGTTAAGCAGGGTATTTAACATTTAAATCACCTCATGAGTGGGACCCATATTGGCCGGAAAGGTTGGTTACACTATAGCGGACATAATGGGTGACACACCCGTCATAAGGCTCAGGAAAGTTGTTCCTGAAGACGTGAAGGCCGAGATCTGGGGCAAGTGCGAGTTCATGAACCCGACAGGCAGCGTCAAAGACAGAATGGCTTACTACATGATTAAGAGAGCCGAGCGTGAGGGCCGCCTCAAGCCCGGCATGACGTTAGTCATCGCAACCACCGGCAACACTGGCATAGCGTTCGCGGCAATGGGTGCTGCCCTAGGGTATAAGGTAATAATCGTCATCCCAGAGGAGATGAGTGAGGAGAGATTCCTTCTAATGAGGCTCTACGGCGCGGAGATAATCACTACCCCAGGCGGCGAATCAGACGCTGGAGGCGCCCTAGAGTACGCTAAGAAGTTAGAGAGGGAGAACCCGGACAAGTACCTAGCCCTAGACCAGTGGGACGATGAGGGCAACGTGGAAGCCCACTACGAAACCACTGGCAAGGAGATTCTAGAGCAGCTGGGCAAGGTTGACGCCTTCGTAGCTCACGTAGGCACCGGCGGCACCTTAATGGGTGTTGCTAAGAGGCTCAAGGAAGCCAACCCCAAGACAATAATAGTTGGTGCCGAGCCAGCTGAGTGCCCCGTAGCCTACTACTGGTTCCACAAAGGCGAGGAAGGTCCTTGGGGACGCCACGAGATCGAGGGCGTTGGCGACGGGTTCGTACCCAACATCGTTAAGAGGTACAAGCACCTACTGGACGACTTCGTCACCGTATCATCCGATGAAGCCATAGAAATGGCTAAAAGGCTAGCCAGGGAAGAGGGACTGGCAGTAGGCATCTCCGCAGGCGCCAACGTCGTAGCCGCCATTAAAGTAGCTAGAAAGTACAACCTACCCGAAGGCGCCAAGATAGTAACCATACTCCCCGACTACGCCGCCAGATACTTCAGCACCAGGCTATTCAGAGAAAAGAGGCTCAAATCGCAAAAGTGAATAAAACAAGACGTAAACAAAGATTTTACAACATAATGTAAATTTTATTTTAACGATAGGGAAAAGGGAACCTTATTTAAAAACACTATTCAAAGGTTAAAGTCTGAAGCTAGTGGGGGAAAGAAACTGAGTTTTTCCTTACCCTAGTTTTAGATGAACGGTTTCGTTAGGTTTACCTGTCTTACTAGTGCGTAGGGTGCCTTGGTTGGTGTTTCTACTTCCCACCATCTTATCTTG
>WAOL01000059.1 GCA_015521295.1 Desulfurococcales archaeon | reverse complement strand
GTATTGATGAGAGAAGGGCTTTCGTGTATGGATGCATCGGGTTCTCGAATAGTTCCTTCGCGGGGGCGAGCTCAACTAGTTTACCTAGATACATTACCGCTATTCTGTTACTCATGTACTTAACTACTCCTAGGTTGTGGCTTATGAAGAGGTATGTTAACCCATACTTCTTCTGCAAGTCCTTCAATAGGTTGAGTATCTGGGCCTGCACCGATACGTCAAGTGCTGACGTCGGCTCGTCTAGAACCATGAACTTAGGTCTTAGGGCTAGGGTCCTAGCAATGGCTATTCTCTGCCTCTGACCTCCGGAGAACTCGTGAGGGTACCTGTATAGGTGGGTCTCATTGAGGCCAACTTCGTAAAGCAGTTTAATCACGAATTCTTCCGGATCATCCACATGGATCTTATGTATGCGTACAGGCTCCATTATTATATTGAAGACAGTCATCCTAGGGTCTAGGCTGGAGTAGGGGTCCTGAAATACTATGTTGGCTTGCCTTCTGAACTCCTTTAAAGCCTTACCCCTGAGCTTGGTCACGTCCTTCCCATCGAAGATTATCTTACCAGCGGTTGGCTTCAGGAGCTTCAGTATTAGCTTCCCGGTAGTTGTCTTACCGCATCCGGACTCTCCTACCAGACCTAAGGTCTCGCCCTTCCTGATTTCGAATGTCACGCCATCAACCGCTTTGACCCACCCTCTAGTGAAGATTATGCCTCCTACAGGGAAGTACTTCTTGAGCCCATCAACTCTAACTAACGCTTCACTCACTCTTAGCCACCTCCTCACCTCTTCCCGCGTAGAGCCAACACCTCACGTAATGTGAGGGACCCACCCTGATTAGGGGTGGCTTCTCTCTGCGGCACTTCTCAGTTGCGTGCGGGCACCTAGGATGGAACCTACAGCCACTCGGCGGCTTAATTAGGTTGGGAACCGTGCCTGGAATTGACTCAAGTTTCTCTATTTCCGTTAATGGGTTTGGCACTGCCCTCAGTAAACCTACCGTGTATGGGTGCTTAGGCCTCTTGAAGAGCTCGTCAACCGGCGCTACCTCAACGATGTTGCCTGCGTACAGCACCGCCACCCTCTCACACATCTCAGCAACTACTCCCATGTCGTGCGTTATTAGGAGAACCGTTAAGCCCTTCTTTCTCTTCAGCTCCCTGAGCAAGTCCAGTACCTGAGCCTGAACGGTCACGTCAAGGTAGGACGTTGGCTCATCAGCTATTAGCAGCTTAGGCTCATTACTTAAGCCCATACTTATGACTACCCTCTGCCTCATTCCGCCACTTAACTCATGCGGGTATGCCTTAACACGGCGCTCCGGATCTGGTATAAGGACCTCCTTCAACAACCTCACAGCCCGGCCGAAACCTTCCTTGAAGTCCTTAACGGTTCCGTGATCAACCATGGTCTCAGCTATCTGGTACCCGACCACGTAGAGGGGGTCTAGGGCTGCTGATGGGTCTTGAATTATGTAGGCTATTTCCCTCCCTCTAATGTTCCTCAGCTCCTCCTCAGATAACTTAATTATGTTAACTTCCTCACCATCCCTATGGTATATTACCTTACCCTTAACTATTCGGCCGGGAGGCGGCACTATATTAGTTAGTGTTCTCGACACTACGGTCTTACCACAGCCTGTCTCACCGACTAGGCAGAATGTCTCCCCCTTATATATTGTGAAGGAGACATCCTCTATCGCTTTGACGACGCCAGCGTACGTGTAGAAGTAAACGTATAGGTTCTCAACCTCTATTAGAGGTTCTCGCTGCACCTCCCCCGACATTACTTACTCACCTCCCCCGCCTCCTCCGATGCCTTCTTCACTTTCTTCACCTTGAACTCAATACTCCTCCTCGTCCTCGGATCTAGGATGTCCCTTAATGCATCGCCAAAGAGGTTCCAGCCCAGCACAGATACTAGGATGGCGAGACCAGGGATCATGACTAACCACCATGCACCGTTAACTAGGTACTGAGACCCGTGCTGCACTATGGCACCCCAGTCAGGTATCTTCATCTGTGCACCAAAGAGGAAGCTTAGGCCAGCTTCAACGAGTATGACACTACCTACGTCCATAGTCATTAGCACTAGTAATGAACCAAGGATGTTAGGTAATATATGCTTAGTCATTATGCCTACAGAACTCATGCTTAGTGCTCTAGCTGCTTCGACATATACATTATTCTTAGCCTGCAGCGTTAAGCCCCTCGTGAGCCTAGCGTAGCCAGGCCACCACACTATCCACAGCGCCACTACTATAGATAATGTCTGAGCCATGTTTAGCGCATCATTAGGCTTAACAGCGAATATAAAGGAAACAAGCCCTGTTAAGTATGGGTTATTAGCTATCGCTAACGCCATCCTATCCGTTAGGGCAGCGCTCAGGGCTAAAGCTAATATCAGTCCAGGGAATGCTAGGAACATGTCAGTCACCCTCATTATGAATTCATCAACAATCCCTCCATAATATCCCGCGATTAACCCTAGCATTATGCCTATTATGATCCCGACAGGCAGTACCAAGGCCGTAACTACTAATGAGATCCTAGCACCGTAGAGCATTTGACTGAGGAGGTCACGACCTAAGTCATCAGTACCTAGCAGAGCCCCTCCAGTCCCGGGCGGTGCTAGGAAGTATTTCTTGTACTGCCCTGTGGCCATGATGAATGAGAAATCGTAACTATGCGGAGCAATTATGGGGCCTATGATGCCGACAATTATGAAGGACATACCCAGCACTAGCCCGGCAATACCTATTGGCGACCTATTTAACGCGTAGAGCATTAGCCTCCATTCCTCAACCCTGCTCCTGTTTCTGCGGTACCAGTCCTTCCTGAAGAGCGTTATGATCTTTACTAAAAACGCGATTAACGCGTCAGAGAACCTATCAAGTATCTTCTTCTCATATACTTCTTCGGCCATTAGAACCTCACCCTTGGATCTATGACCGCATAGAGAATATCGACCACTAAGTTAGTTATCACGAATATCAACGCCGCGAGTAGGGTGCCGGCGATGAGTACGGGGAAGTCCATGTTAAATATTGCCTGAACCATTGCCCTCCCCATCCCCGGTATGCCGAAAACGGTCTCAGTTATCGGTGCACCACCGAGTAGCCCTCCGAACTGCAACCCTACCACCGTGACCACCGGCACTAAGGCATTCCTTAACGCGTGCATGAATACCCTGCGATTCCTTAACCCGCGCATTTTTGCGAAGTATATGTAGTCGGAATTAATTGCTTCGAGGAAGGAGTTCCGCACTAGCCTAGCTATGATTCCTATGCCTGCGAAGCCTAGCGTGAAGCCAGGCAGTATAAACCTTTTAACGTTCTCCGCGAACGTTATCCAATCGCCGCTCAGTAATGCATCAATTATGGGTACCCCCGTTATGTGCACCTTGGGGTAGGGTACTCCAGCAACAGTTATCCAGCCGAGCATGTAGAAGAACACGTATATGAATATGTAGCCGAGCCAGAATATCGGCACGGAAACACCTGTTAATGCCCATACCCTGACGAACGCGTCAATGATTGTATCCTTCTTTAAAGCTGAGATTATACCTAACGGTATGCCGAGCGCTACTAGGAAGAACAGGGCGAACAGCGTTAGCTGGAATGTTATTGGAAACCTGGCCAACATGTACGACATGACCTTATAGTTGAAGAGAGGATCTACTATGCTGTTTGTTAATATGCCCTTCATAAAGAAATAGTACTGAACGTACCATGGGTCGTTAAGATGGTACTCCTTAACGATCGCAGCGACCACGTGGGGATCAGCCTTTATACCTCCTGCCCAAGCCCTAGCAGGATTGGCTGGAATCACGAAGGCTATTACGAAGGTTATCAACGTAACGCCTATTATTGTCGGGATGAAAGTTATTGCCCTACGCACTAAGAACCTCTTCAAATCAGCCATCCGAACCCACCACCTCGACGTGCTTTACCTGCATCGACGCACCTCCAAGGCAGGAATTAAACTCAAGTACTGGGTTAAAGGAAGGGAAAAAGGGTTTTCGGTTACTTAACCGAAAGCGAGTCTTAATGTGGGTAGGTTAGCCGCTGTACCCGTAGAGCTGCTGCCAGAGCTGCTTATCCCAGTAATACGGGTTAATCTTCAGTATGATGTAGGAGTCCTGCTTGAAGTCAGCAACGTAGTATGGTCCTGTCCCTATTGGATGCGTGTGGAGGAACAGGTGCGTTGGCTCCTTGTTACCAGTACCTATGTACTTTGCCCATGCCGATGGGTTCTTACCCCACTCAGCAGCTTTCATGGCCTCTAGGTACTTGCCCTTAAGCTGATCCACGTTGTCGAACAGGTACTTAGCAGGTATGATCATGGTGAACGGGTCAGCAAGGATGTTCAGTATAGCTCCGTAGGGCTTGTATAGCTTCAGCATCACTACTCCAGCTGTCTTCCCGCTGTAGCCGAAGAACTTCAGTAGGTCGCTTAGGGACTTAACCTCAATGGTCTTGCCGTTGTAGGTGGCGTAGAGCGGGTGCTGCGCTAAGTACTGGTTAAACTCTTTCTCGGTGTAGACGGTGCTTCCGTTTACATCTATGAAGGTCGTTATCATCCATGAAGGGTCTAGACCTAACCTAGCTACCCTCCATATCGTGAAGAGTACATCGGTCGCGTTCACATCGTACACCTTCTTATTCCATGGATCGTAGGCCTTCATGCCACCCCTAATCACGAAGAACCACTCACTGCCGTCCTTGTTGTGCGCCCACGCAACAGCAGCGTCCGGCACTACGTGGGACGTATCATTCTTCCAGTAAGTTACTAGGGTATCACCTATTTCGTGGAATATCTCCCAGCCAAAGGTCTCGTAGCTCTTGGCCGGGTCGAAGCTCTGAGGCCAGCCTATGGTGGTTATTACTAGGGTGTTCCTGTCGTTCTTGTAGTTCCCTATGCCTACTGCGGGCGTTACTGGCGGTTTCTCCTCCCACACTAGGTCCCATCTCTCAGCTAGTGTTGGGTTGTAGTACCTGCCCTTAACCCAGTTCCAGTAGTCACGCACGATCTTGTACTGAGCTAGCCAGATCATGGGTATCTCTAGATTTGATATCCTCTCGACAGCCTGGTATATTGCTTCCCTTATCGCTGGGTTAACCTCATACCTTCCCGCCTGTATTAAGGCGTCTAACGTGGTGTTCCTGTAGAATGCAGGATCAATGGTGTTATATGCTGAGCAGTTCTCTGGCGGCGTTTGCTTCGGTGAGAGCTTGTACTGCACCACGATAATGGGTTTCCCACTTACCGATACTGAGGCTCCAGTCCCGGCAGGCCCTACCGCTATGTAATAGTTTGGCGTGTCAATTACCTTCGCTGAGGAGAGGTACTTGCCGACGTCAGCGGGGCTCTGTACCGTGTACACCTTCACTAAGTCGAACTTCGTTCCTCCACCTACTAACGGGCCTGCATAGTCGTCGGGGTCATTGTAGTCGGGTGCCCAGCCAATTATGTACACATCGAACTGCGGCTTTTCGATCCTCTCCAGTAGCTGAGGCCATGAGAGTGACTGAACCATTACCTTGAAGCCTAACTGCCCCCAGGACTGGGAGAGTAGCGTAGCTATCTTGGCTCTGGCGGTGTTACCCTGGTTGTAGTATATTGTGATAGTGTATTTGCTTGGGTTGATGCCCGCCTTCTGTAGGAGCTCCTTAGCCTTCGCTAGGTTCGTGGTGTAGTTTATAACTTTGTAGTCTGTCCACCCCATCATTCCCTTGGGTATTACACCGATTAAGGGAGCTACAGTACCTGCGTATACCGTCTGCCAGATCATCTGGTAGGGCACAGCATAAGCCAGTGCCCTCCTAACTAAGACGTTGTTGAAGGGTTCCTTATAGCAGTTGAGGACTATATAGGCAATCGTGAATGATAGCCCCATATCCTGCTTAATTATCTTGTATCCATCGATGGTTGTTCCTGCCAAGGCATTAAGCTGGTCTGGGGGCACCGCGCCTAAATCAGCAACACCCTTCTTGATGGTCAGCACACGCGTGCTTGCGTCATTCTGAATTAGGTATATCACGGTAGTGTGGAGCGCTCCCGGATGCAGGGGCTTAGCCGGCGTCGTGGTGGTCGTTGTCGAGGATGTCGTGGTCGTGGTTGTTGTGGTGGTCGGGGATGTAGTGGTTGTGGATGTCGACGTAGGCGAAGTCGTTGACGTGGGCGCCGCTGTCGTGGTCTTCGTCACCTGGACTGTAGAGGTTACGGTTTTAGTTTGAGTTACGGTTGTCGCTGAGGTAACCGTCGTTGTTACTGGGGCAACCCCCCTCGAACCAGCGAAGTACCCTACCGCACCCGCTATTATAGCGATTATGATAATTGCGGCTACGGCTCCAGCGCTAACTTTTGAAAGTGCCTTACGACTGACGTGCATAGCGTTAAGTCACCACTACCTACAGAGGGGAGGTAGCTTAAATTTTTTATTGAATCCTTCGAATTAACGTGTTAATTATTAATCAAGGTTAGTCGCGTCTTATAAGAAAGGATTATCACATTATTAAATTTATTAGCGCGATTGATATAGATCGAGTCAATTTCTTAGGACATAACCGCAACACGTAAGTAACCGTTAGGCTAAACAAACCTCGGAGGAGACTAACTAAATTAAAAAGGAAAATAAGGATTCAAACAACATCGCCCTAAAAACCGTGAAGGGGGTTCCACAGTGCTAGATGATGAGAGAAGGATCCTCGTGCCATGCTATCTAGTAACTCTAGAGAGTTCTAAGAGCTACTTGCTAGACGCATACTTCATGCATTCGCTTGAGGTGCCAGCTCGGAGATCACTAATGATTTACCCTCCTGAGGGTCAAGCATCAGGTACTGCCTGGGGCGATGTCAAACTTCTGAAGCCAGCGTACTCGGTTAATGAAGCGTTAGGCATGCTCAGGGAAGCCTACCTGTGGGCCTGTGAGAAACGATTGAATAGGGCTAAGAAAGTGCTGACACGCTTTCGGGTATCGCTGTTGTTCCCTGTAGCAGTATTTAGGAAAATAGAGACCGACGAGGATTTAGTACGGGATAGTGAACTTGCTGGCTCAATATATATCCTTGAAGGCGTTTTCGGACGGAGGGCCCTCATTAATAAACTAAGTATTGTAAGATCTGAGGTGACGCATATAGAAGTAAACATCAGGTTAAGGGGAAGTGATAGAACTCAAGTACATGTGAATTCCTCAAACCCTTCCCTTACCCGTGCATATACTTGGCTCTATAAAAATGATGCGGGCTTCAATAAGGCTCTTAAAGAAGTTCTAGAAAGATGAAGTAACATTAGTAGTTCATCAAGCTGCTCCTTAACTCTATTTTTAGCACGCTCTACCTAGAGGTTGTTTCAGAGAGTAGTTTATATTACCACATGCTGCGCGCAATAGCTCTGATTTTTACCAATACTTCGTTCAAGATGATACATTATTCTCCTGTAAAGGTAGAATCCCTTGATTTGAGGAAACCTGGTTTAAGAATGTTAACTACTGCTGTTTATGCACAATTACCTAGGCAAGCAACTAAGCTTACTTCCTAAGTATACTTCATTATCGGATTGATGTTAAATTTATCACAGAAGGATTATTTCTCTAAGAGTAATCTCATTATTTTTATTCACATAACTAATATAAATAGCCCGGCACATACGATACTAGTGGTGGAGGTGATAAAGAGCGTGGTAACGCCCCCAGAACCCGGTAATCAGCGGGGAGGAGGCGGGAAGTTCCTCTTCGGTGTGCAGGATCTGGATAAGCATTACTCTCATGCCATCAGACCAGGCACAATCATTTTAGTTGCTGGTCATCCGGGCGCTGGTAAGACTACTTTCGCGGCAAAAATGTGCTATGTTAACGCGTTAAGGGGGAAGCCATGCCTGTACGTGTCCTTTAATGAGGAAAGGGATAAGTTCTTGGAATGGATGAGAGGGCTCGGCTTTGACTTCACGGAACTTGAAAATAGAGGGTTATTTAAGTACATTAAGTTACCAGTACTCACCGAGGATACGTTATTCTCTGACCTCATGGATGTCCTCGTAGAGAATATACATAAGTTCAAGCCATTAATTGTCGTAATTGATAGCATAACCCCCGTTAGCGAGATACTTGGCGAGAAGGGCGCTAAGGTCAGGTCATTCCTTCAGAACTTCCTCACTAATCTCTCCAGGTCTATCCAAGGAGTGATTATGCTGGTTGCGGAGATACCCCTATCTACTGAGTACGTTTCCTTAGGTTCGGCGGAGTTCGTTGCCGATATCGTGATAATAATGAAGCACAGGGTTGAGGGTAGTAGACTAGTGAGAACCATGGAGCTTAGGAAGGTTAGGGGTGTGGCGATAAGCGTTGCCGAAATACCGTTCGCGATAAGGGAGGGTGAGGGGATCAGGGTCTTCACACCGCCAATAATGAGGAGAAGCACCGGTCCGGACCTAAGTAAGTCCATTAAACTTAGATGCACTGCACTCAAGGACGTTCTCGACCACATTCATCCGGGGATGTCATTATCTTACATAACACCCACCTCAGCTAGGGGGCCCGGCTACTTGCTGATACCGTTAATTGACATCATCATGCGTCACAGGCTTAAAGTAGCGTTGATAAGCTACAGGCTAACATCAGCCGAGCTCAGACACTACTTCGAGGAGTTCCTAAGGAGGATAGGGACAGAATTCGTAAGTGAGGAGCTATGGAAACACGTAGTATGCGCTGAGGGCGTTAACCCAACAACACATAGCTTGGAGGAAGTCCTTCATAAGGTATTAGACGCTCTGAGGAAGAAGCCCAATGTTATGGTACTCCACGGGGTTGAGAACCTATTCATAGTATATGGGAATCCTCAGAAGACGTACAATAGTTTGTTCAACATAATACAGCACAACAAGACCCTCGGAGTATTCACTGTGCTCCTAGCTTCTGCCGTGGACGAGCAGGTGAGGAACATGCTTTCAAACATAGCCGACATAGTGGTGAGTGAGTCCTACGAAATCACCGCCCCCACAGGTAAGCTACATCCACGCACATACATCTGGGCTTCAGGAAGCGTTCCAAGGATACTGAGTTATGAAGAGGTTCTGGAATGCCTTGAAGAATTAAAGAAAGGCTTCAGCAAATGCGGGGGTGCTAACTAATGCCAAACTACGTCAAAAACTTGACAGAAGCTGCCGAAGCTATTGACAGCATACTTCGCCGTTCATTAATGGGCGTGTACCTAGCCTTAAATACCGTCGCTAAGGTGAAGTACGGTATAAGCTTCGCTGAGTTGCTGTTCAAGGACCCTGAGAAGGCCGTTAAGCTAGTCAGGGAGTATGCAGCTGGTGATGAGGACAGCCTAGTATTCATAATGAGGGCGGCGCTCAGCGCCCTAACCAACGACAGAAATATGCTAGACGAAATAGTGAATAACTTGAGGAAAGGGAACTACTCACGCATGCGTGAGCTCCTGATTAAGGTTGCATCTCTCCCTACCTACAGGGCAAGCTCTCAATAACGTGTTGAGTTAATGAGGCACGCCCTTGGTTAAGTTTAAGTTGGGTTATTTATGAGATAATGGGCCGTTACAACGTGTTAAGGCATCGACTAACTTACAGGGTAGTTGCTACGTTACTTGGTCTATTGTTAGCATTAATTGCTGTTATCGCGCAAATCGTAGGTAATGGTGGATCCATGGTGTTACTTGCTGACGCGTCACTCTTCATTGCTTCAGCCGCCCTACTCTCATCTGGCTTAGGAGTATCAACATCAATAATTGAGATATTGTGGGGGGTTTTCGCCGCGTACTTAGGTGTTCAGCTCCAACCGCCTTTAGATGTGCTGGGATCCATCGGTTCAGTGTTTCTCCTCTTCATCCTAGGTCTTGATATGAGGATGGAGATTACCCTGCATCTAGCCAGGAAGTATGCTTGGTCCGCTATAATGACGTATGGGGTTACTTTCCTGAGCGTGTTTCTGATTGCCTACCATATTGAGGGGGAAGTGATTGATGCGTTGAGCGTTGCCCTAGTACTTTCGGCCGGTAATGCCGTTATGACTTACTCGCTAATTAAGGCGTTAGGGCTGGATAGGACGAGGGTGGGTAACTCCGTGGTTATCCCTACACTCATAATGCAGTTTATATCCGTAACGGCGTTCGTTACTTTGGTCGGTGGCGTTACACGAACCATACTTGTGTACCTATTTATGGCTGTACTTGCGTTAGTAGTTCTCCCGAAGGTGACTCGCTACGTGATAGTTTCGCTCCCAACTCGGAGGGAGACAGAGGCTGAATTAAGGATAGTGATCGCCTCCCTCCTAATACTTGCGCTACTCTCCCAGGAGCTAGGCGTCAGTGCATCAATAATAGCCTTCATTCTTGGATTAGCCCTCTCGGAGAGCGTAAGGGCTGCCGAGACCGTCGAGAATAAGCTGAGGGGCATAACTAACGGCTTCCTTGCCCCCATATTCTTCTTCGTCGTTGGGTTAAGGTTTGTGCCGCCCTCAACGCCTATTGCTTACTTAATGATACTGCTCCTGACAATCATGTTATGGGTGAGTAAGGTTGAGTTATTCAGGAGGTTCCTTGCACTAACTGGTGGTTTAATGATAAGTAGGAAATTAGCCATGACAACCCTCCCAAACATATCTGTGGCTGCATTAATCGCTGAGATGGGGTTAACATCAGGCGTTCTTAGTAAGGCAGCATACGCTATCGTCATAACTACAGCGTTACTGATTAGTGTCATTGCTGCCGCAGTGTTGCGTACTCCACCTGCGGAGTCTTAAGTAATAATGCTGTGGTGCGCGGTGTGCATGCTAATTACCCTTTAAGCACTTACTGAACGCAGGTGTGGCGGCGTGAGAAGCTCTGAGAGAACGAAAAGGAGGGAACCTGTGCTACTGGAGTGGAGGGACGTCCTAGCGTTAGTTGAGGCGGTTAAGAAAGCTGAGGAGATAAAGCCTTCTCAGCAGGCGAAGCGAGATGTTTTTAAGAAGTTTGGCATACTTGGTAAGCGCAAGGACCCCCCACTAACCGCCATATTCTACAGGATCATGGCGAGGCAGGGAATCCTCGACCTAGTTGTTAAGGAGGTCACTGGCGTTAAGAACGTGCTGCTTCTGGATCCTCACCTGAGGGCCGCCTTACGTGTCTTCACGGAGCTTGAGGCATTCAGCAGGAACTCCATTAGGTACGAGAACCTGCATGAGGTGCGGAGACGAATATCAGCATACCTCTCCACTAGGTCGCATCCCTTCGTGGGTATGTGGTTCTGGGACGTGTCGTGGGAGTTAAGGAAGCATAAGCCGAAGCCGAGGAACCGTGAGGAGGAACTCATGTTCAAGTACATGCTTCCACTATGGTACGTTAAGAGAATCAGCAAGTTGCTTGGAATGCGTGAAGCAGAGGAGTACTTCAAGGCCCTTAACAGGAAGCCCAAAATAAGTGTGAGAGTCAACACGCTGAGGGCAAGTGTAGACGACGTGGTCAACGCTTTGGAAAAGGAAGGGATTAAGGTGGAGGTTTCCCGCGTGGTGCCAACAGTGCTTAGATTTGAAGGCCCCTACAATTTCGACGCCTCAGACCTATTCAAGGACGGAAAGATCGTGATCCAGGAGGAAGCAGCGGCGTTAGCACCCCACATACTCAACCCCAAGCCAGGTGAATTCGTGGTTGACTTAGCCGCGGCGCCCGGAGGTAAGACCGAGTTGATGGGAGAGTTAATGCAGAATGAAGGCGTCATACACGCCTTCGACATCGATAAGCGGAGGATAAGGAGGATGAGGGAGTTACTTAGGAGGACAGGCGTGAGAAACGTAATCATACACGTGGAGGATGCTAGGAAGGCACCTGCGATACTTGGTAGGAGCGTCGCTGATAAGGTACTTGTGGACGCCCCATGCACATCGGACGGAACCATAATGAAGAATCCTGACCTGCGTTGGAGACTCATGGAGAGTGAGGTACCTAAATTTGCCCAGTTGCAGTACGAGTTGCTTAAGGCGGCGCTCAAGCTGGTTAAGCCAGGGGGCCTCATACTGTACACGACATGCTCCGCCCTTAAGGATGAGGACGAAGACGTAATTGAGAGGTTACTCAAGAAGGAGGGTTCGAAGCTGGAGTTAGTTGAGCTCCGAGGCCCTTACGAGCCAGGTTTCCTTAAGGGCACCATGCGTGCTTGGCCCCATAAGCACCCAACCATAGGTTTCTTCTACGCCCTCCTAAGAAGGGTTAAGTGAGTGGGTTTCAGCCTTGGGTAAGGTACCGAAGCATAAGGTTGAGAGGATCCCTGAGTTTCGGGAGGTGCTGTACGATGAGGTGCGGTGGCGCATACTGAAGGAGCTTAGGAATGACGCGTTAAGGATCATGAATGCGTTAACCTCCTGCGGCTTGAAGCCCATAGTGCATGGTTCGGTGGCGCGGGGAGACGTGGATAAGGGGAGTGATGTCGACGTCGTTGTTCCCTACGTTGTTCAACCGTATCTAGTCGAGCTATGCTTGGAGAGGGCGGGGCTTACGTTAATGAGTAGGTATGTCGTTCAAGCAACTCCAGCGATGACCCCTAAGGCGTACGTGGAGTTAGATGCGCATGGATTGAGAACTGTTTCATTCCCCTTACGTCACCTCGGGACGCGGGAGTGGGAGTTCTACAGGTTCGGCGGCCTCTTGGATATTGAGGGTCTTCGTGCAGGTAAGCGTGTGCCCGGGGTTAATAAGTCGTTAGTACTTATAATACCTACACTGAGAGGGCATAGAGAAGCCCCTGTCATCGGGTATGAGGGTTACGTAGCTAAGGTGCTTGGTGTCTCCGTCGAGACCGTGCTGGAAAGAGTTAGGGTGCTGACGCGGAGGGATAAACATGGGCGGACAGGTGTTTTCCTTAAGTATGTCCTAGCACCTAGTGAGAGCTTCGAGGAAGCCATTAACAGGTTAATTGAGGCAGGAAAGATTAGGATTTAAGGACGAAGGAACTCCGCACTGCACGAGCAAGCATGTTGAAGTACTTCTCATTGTAGCCAACGATTAAACACGGCACCTTAACCAAGGTGTCGATCCTGATGTCCAGAGCTGTCTCTACGCCACTCTCCGCACACCGACCCCCCACAGACCCTAGCTCATGTACTATCCTTAGGGACGCAGCAACGTCAACGTTTCGGAGCTTAGCCCTAGCATCAACGAATGCCTCAGCCCGTCCTAAGCCAACGCTGATGATGTCTAGCGCCGCGCTACCTAGGGACCTGAGCGCCGCGCGCCCGCCCCTAATCCTCCAGTACTCAGGGACAACACTATAAGCTTCAGGGACCTCGAAATACCCTAGTAATACCTTGGCTGGGGGGCTACGTCGGCGTGCGGGTTCCCCATTAACTTTCACTCCGCTATCGACGCTGAACTCGTAGATAACGTCACGGAAAACCTCAGCCACGACCGCTGCCTCAACATCCCTTACCCTAACCCCACCATCCCTCCATCGTGCTGCGGCGAGGGCGACGGCCGTCCACGGTATCCCGGCGTCGAAGTTCGTGCTTCCGTCAACAGGATCCATTATCACGACCCACTCCGGTTGCGGCGAGTCGCCTAACCTCATAATACCTACTTCCTCACTAACTATCAACACGTTCCTGAGATCCTCCCGTAAAGATCTGATTGCCGCTTCCTCAGCCTCCTTATCGAACACCTTCGTTACATCGCCGAAGGAACCGCGCCCCACGACCTTAGAGGAACACTCACCACTCCTCAAGTACTTAAGCGCAGCTAGCGCCGCGTTCCTTAACGCTTTGAGCAGTTCGTCCTCCATCCCTGATCCCCGGCTGTAGTTCTGGATGAACCTTAAACGTATTAGGGTTCTCTAGGGGAGTTGAGTGTAAGTATATAATCACGGTATTACCATGAAATACCATCAGAAAAACGTTTCTCAATAATCATGGCGTATCACTTTCGTATTTTAGAGGGACTCCTTACTGAAAGTAAAGGTTTATACGGCGTAAAGCAAGTATTGAGGTGCGGGGAGATAATGACTAAAAAAAGAAGAAACGATGACGACGTGTTCGGTAACGTGTGGGATGACCTCAGTTACGAGGACCTGAACATTCATCATTTCGTCCTATCCGAGCCCATGCTCGAAGTACGTGACTACGGAGACGTCATAAAAGTTCTCGTGGAGGCTAGCGGTTCGGAAGACGGGGACGTCGCGATAGAAAGGATTAGAACTAGATCAGTTGATCTAGTATTGAAGTACAAAGGCAGACATATCAGGAAAAGGATCGAGCTCCCAGCTCGCGTGAAGCCCTCGGGCTACGCAATAAAAGTCAAGAACGGTGTCGCCCAAATACTCCTACGCAAGGAGTAAGCTTGAGTAAGATCAATCCACCACTTCTGGAGTTGTACCTCTGATTTCTCAATACCCTCCGTTACCTTATTTAGGCTTGACACGTAAATCACTGATGGCGCGGGTAGGGCTGGGAGGGTCGCCGCCTCCCCGTAGCCGAAGGCGTAAAGCGGGGCCAGTAACCCCGCACATTCGCTGGCCCCTCGCACATCGTCCCAGGACCAGCGGTGAATCCCGCCCCGCGGGGTCGGCGGTGGCGGAGCG
>WAOL01000058.1 GCA_015521295.1 Desulfurococcales archaeon | reverse complement strand
GCGAGGAGAATAGCTGACGAGTACCTGGACAAGTACGTGCTGGGTAAGGGAGTCAAGGACATTGCCCTCGAAGGCGAGGCGGTGAGCGACGAGGATGTTATCAAGTCCATTGAGGAGGGCCTACGTAAGTACCGTGAGATTCTGAAGCGTAGGGGCGGAGCACAGGGGAGTGCTTGAGGCATAAATGTTGGCAACGTGTTAAAACCTCCTTACCTCCACATGTGGTGTCGCTAGCCTTACTGACCATTGCCTGACCCTCACTGGCGAATCCTTGTCTATTATGTGGTGCGGAAAGGTTTCCATCTTACATGCCTATGGTGTGTGGAAGGTTCTTCAGGTTAGGAGGAAGGAAACCTTCTTCTGAGGATCACCCATGAAATAGTCACGCCTACTACCCAGCCTCCCACAAAGGTTAGGAGCGTCCATACTGGTACTAGACCATGGTAGAGAATTACATGCGTGATAGTACCTCCTGCTATCCCTCCCAGTAACATAATTATCAACCACCACACCCCCGCGACCTTCCTGCCACCTTCACGAGGCACGCTACCACCCTGCTTGAGTGCATATCCAGTCACAACCTGGGGCACACCCGTATGTTCCGATGACATAACATATTGCCCCAGTTATTCCTCCGCAAAGAACTATACAAGCTATGCAAGCCGGGCACGACCAGATAGTTACACAGCTCCCGCAAGGCCCTGAACAAGCTATGGCGCAGATTAGGGCGGTTCCAGCTCCACACCCAACTGCACATGCAACATTACATATGAGCACGCACAACCAGTGCCATGCACCGTCAAGGACTAAAGTTATACTGTAGGCTCTCCTATTATACCCGCCTAAGTACTCATTAACCATTATCGCGAGATTTCTTAATTCCTTAGCTAAGCATATCCAAGCGTACCTTGTTTCACCCTCGATTAGGGCAAGTTTCCTAAATACTTTAGCCAATACCTCATAGTGCTCTGAAAGAGAAGTTTTGTTAATGATCTCTACCATATCGATAACTGGTATTGAGTGCCCACTAAGTTCTATATTAGCTATAGTCTGGAACAGCATGTAGTTATTAGAGTTTTCAGGATCAGTGAGGATCCTAGTTAATATAGTAACGTTATAGCCTGTTCTTTCTGATCTGTACTCTAATACAAAGAAAGTATAATTTCCTGCTCCTGCACTGTCACTATTATATGTACTATTATATGAGGAAACCTTAATGAAGCGTAACCTTGATCCAGGTTTTTTAATATTAATTATGGTATTTATTTTCATAACTGGGTAGCTACCTGAGTGCTTATTACAACTAGTACACGTATTATTAAGCTGAAGTACATCATAGATGGGAGTAATATTCGCTAATATGGATCTTCCACCGCCTATATCTCCGATAGTAATCCAACTATACGGTGCTGGCCTAGGTCTCCTTACTATCGCTACCTCTACATAATTTAGGAACCTAATTTCAGTAGTTTTATTCTGATCCGCGGACGTATTTGCGCTGACAGATAGTAATATAGGACTTATGATCGCACTACTTAAGGTTATAATAACTGTAACGAACAATAATACTTTAATAACATTCATTATGTTTTGCACCATGAGTTATTTTCTCTACATATACTTATATCTTTTTTACGAAAAGATAGTTACTACTCAGGCAGAAACTAAAAGCATGTTAACAGGAGTATGTAATGTTTACTCACCTTGATTACTTCCTAAAAGTTAGTGGCTACACTAGGTGTGAGGGATTAATGAGGCTTAACTGTAGAATGCGGACTGTGGTGGATTTTTAGCTATATTAATGCCTGATATAGTTAATGACGTCATTTTTAAAGTCCAAGGTCGTCCGCTATGTTCTTTAGTGCCTGTAGACTCAGCGTTATGAATTCGTTTAGGTCTACCCCGAGTTTCTCGATCTCTCTAATTCTGTCCCTACTCACGCCCCTAGCGAAGTCCTTTGACTTGAACTTCTTCTTAACGGACTTGGGCTTAACCTCCGCTAGCTTCTTGCTAGGCATTACTAGGGCAGTAGCTATTACCAGGCCGGACATGTGATCCGCAGCCCTCAGGGCGCGGAGGAGCTTCTCTGCCTCAGGCGTTGAGGGCTTAACGCCGGTTAACTCGTTATGCCCTGCTATGGCTTCCAGCGCGTGTTGAGGTAACTTACCCTTGAGTACCTCGTTAGCGCCGACTAGGCCGTGCTTGCTTAGGTCCTTGCCGACGAGCTCGTAATCTATGTCGTGGAGGAGCCCGACCAGCCCCCAGAGCTCCTCGTCCTCACCTAACCTCTTGGCGAGGGCCCTCATTATGGCCTCGACGGCTAAGCAGTGCTTAACCATGCGTTCATCCCTCAGGTACTGCTTAAGGAGGTTGAGTGCTTCCTCGCGAGTTATTAATCCCTTATCACTCATAGTGAGTGCCCTCCATTTAAGGTTCTGGCGGGTAAGTAAAGGTTTATCCTTGGTTCACGTTAATCATTGGTGGGTAGGTGGTTCGTGGAGTCCCATAAGTTCAGGAAGCGGTTCATAATGCTCTCCTACGTCCTCACGGTGCTCCTCTCAATGCTTGGTGCTGGCAAGTACAGCGTTCCTAACCCGTACTTAACCGTGTTGAGGGTTATTGGTACCGTGGCCTTCGTGAGCTCCGTGCTCGCCGCGGTTAAGATTCACTCCATGTTCCCTAAGGAAAGGCATGATAGGCCGGAGGACTTCAGCAAGCTGTTGACTGAAGGGCCCTACGCGTACTGCAGGCACCCCTTCTACCTAGCGCTCATAATTAATCAAGCCTCCATACCTCTACTCTTCTCAAGCTGGTTAGGGCTATTAACCTACGCGGCACTCCTCCCAGGGTGGTGGGTGCTGATTAGGCTCGAGGAGAAGGAGCTTGTAAAGTATTGGGGTGACGAGTACGTCAATTACATGAGGAGTGTTCCCGCACTGATTCCTTTACCTAGGCGTAAGCGCAGGGATAAGCCCCGTTAATGTAGTTTTCTCCAGCTCTAGGCTCGGGCTAAACCTGAGCAGTCTTCCAACAGGTTGATTACCTAATTGGGGATAACTCTAAAACTTAGTACATTCAGGTAATGTGGGGGTCTTAGGTACTCTTCAACTTACCCTAAACTGGCACTATGTACTTGCCTAATGAACGCTAGCCACTACCTAGGTAGCTCACCTAAACCTATTCACTCCTCCACGCTCTGCGTTTATTAGGGAAGATCAAAACAAGTTATCTGCGGGTAGGAACTAACCAGCTAACTGAGGTGCTTAGAAGTTGACGTTGTCAGTGCCTAAGAATCAGCCTACTATTGGGCTCCTCGGTTGCTGTAGCAATGCGTCTAACTCCGGAGCACTAGTCTCCAAGATTCTGGTATCTATTTCTAGGGAATTGGGAGATGATGTCGGAATTCTCTCCTTACCCGCTTTATTTAACAGAATCCCTCGTCAGGTCATGCTAGCTAAAAACAAGGTTAAGTACATATTAGTTATAGATGGATGCCATCAATGTTGTGCAAGCAAGGTAGCTAAGTCGCTAAACCTTAGGATAAGCGCATATGTTAATTTGGAGGAAGATCTTAAAATAAGGAAGAAAGGACCCTTCACGACACATGATTATAGTGAGGAGGATTACGTAAAGGCTAAAGAGTACGTCATCATGAAGGTGAGGGAACTACTTGCAAGGTCACGCGAATTAGGGACTTAAGAGCCAAAGTAAAAAGACCGAATACTGCTTGGGTCTCTTCGGGACAGCCTTAATCCCATGCCTAGGCGTAAGCGTGGCGGTAAGCGGGGTTAGGCCGCACGCGTTATACTCAGGCACATACTTTAACACATCCTAAAAGAATACCTCAGTACGGATTATTACGTGGTGAGAGCACGTTAGAGCCCCGCAACCTAGGGGAGAAGAGACTTCGCGAGGTTGCTGACGTCGTGATAGATAATAAGGTGCTCCACGGTGGTCGTGGTGCATGAAGCCATAATCCTTGCGGGGAAGCTAGTAACTCCATACAGGATCCTAAGGAAGTCCTACCTAAGGGTTAGGGATGGGATCATAGTGGAGGTTAGTGAAGGCAGGCCTACAGGGGTTCCCTCAAGCAACGTGCTCAACTACGGGGACTTAATCGTGGCGCCAGGCTTCATAGACACCCACATCCACGGCTACGGAGGCGTTGACTCCAACACTGGTGAGGCAGAGCACTTCCTCAGGATGAGTAAGGGCTTAGTCAAGCATGGGGTGACGGCCTTCCTCCCATCGACCGTTACCGCTCCTCACGAGGAGCTCCTCAGCGCGTGCAGGGCGGTTAGGGACGCCGTTAGTGGGTGGGAGGAGGGTCGTGCAAGGAAAGAGGTTCCCGGAGCTAGGATCCTAGGCATTCACCTTGAGGGCCCGTACGTGAACCCCGCTAAGAAGGGGGCGCAGAACCCGGCTTACGTAAGGGAGGCAAGCACTAAGGAGATCCTCGACTACCTGGATGCGGCTGGCGACCTCCTCAAGATGGTTACCCTAGCCCCCGAAGTGCGTGGGGCCCCCGAAGCCATCTCCCTACTAGTGAGTAGAGGCGTCGTGGTTAGTGTGGGGCACACGAACGCCACCTACGAGGAAACCCTTAAGGCATTCGCGGCTGGTGCGTCAAGGGCAACACACCTCTTCAACGCCATGCGCCCAATACATCATCGAGACCCTGGCGCGGTGGTTGCCGCACTGGAAAGCACTGATGTCTTCATCGAGTTAATAGTGGACTTCATACACCTACACCCAGCGACGGTTAAGTTCGCCATAAACCACGCCGGGACGTGGAGAACGGTACTCATT
>WAOL01000057.1 GCA_015521295.1 Desulfurococcales archaeon | reverse complement strand
TACTTCCTTGACATGATTTCAAAAACCTACGTGATCAAGGATGGGATAATTACAGCTGAGTACCGTAGAGATGAGTTACTTTCAAGTGATACGCTGAGGGAGTTACTCATGACGGGGATAGACGCGCTACCTCCGGAGGCCCACGTACGTGATGCTAGGAGTGGGGAGGAAAAAGGTGAGGTTACAGTCTCGCTCAGCAACATAACCTGTGGGTACGGCGACGTCGTCGTACTTGAGGGCGTTGACATGGAGCTTCGGGCTGGTGAGGTAAGTGTTCTTGTAGGCCCTAACGGATCCGGCAAGACTACGTTGCTGAAGTGCATTGCCGGTTTACTGGAGCCCGTGGACGGTTACGTTAGGGTAATGAGTAAGGATCCCAGGCGTGCTGGTGTCAGGCCCCGCGGTAAGCTGGTTTTCTATGTGCCTCAGATACCGGACTATACGTTCGTCTCGAACTCCGTGGAGGGTGAGTTGAGGGAGGTTTCTAAGAAGGTAGGTGTAGCCTTTAGAGATCTAGTTAGTATTGCTCCATGGGTTAAGGATGCGTTGCAACGACCTCCATACAGGTTAAGTCATGGTCAGCGTAGGTGGCTAGCTCTAAGCATAGGGATCGCGTATACGCCTAGAGCCCTCCTCTTGGATGAGCCGACGACTGGTTTGGATCTCAGATTCATGGGTGAGTTAAGGCGTTTACTTACCAAGGCTACTAGGGCTGGAGCGGCTGTGCTCATAGCCACGCATGATCCGCGTCTCGTGGCGGAAGTTGCTGATAGGGCGTTTATCGTCGATGGTAGAAGAGTGCATGAGGTGAGTGTTGTTGACGCGCTCAAGTACTTGGAGGAGCCGTTACGTGGGTTGTGAGGGACTCGTAGACCCGGCGGTGCTCTTCATTTACGGGCTCGTACTAACTTTAGTGTTGTTTATTGACCGTGACGCCTTGAGCCTGGCTTTAATAGGGGTGCCGAACGCTATCGTAGGCTTCGCGTTGGGGTGGAGGAAGTATAAGGTACTCATAGCCCTCTTCCTCATAGGTTTCGCCGGGCTAGCCATTAACGCGTTATTACTCACTAACGTTGGACCTGCCGTATTGGTTGTGGGACCGCTCATTGTTAGGGCTGGAGCCGTGAACACATTCATAACCATAGGTCTCAGAATAACGGGTATAGCCGGTGTGGCATTTCTCTTTGTTTCCCTTGTCGACCCGGCACTAACTATTAGGAGTTTAGAGAGGGAGTTGAGGTTACCGAAGGGTGTTTGCTTTGCGCTAGCATACGCCCTACGGCTAGTTGACTTAATGAGTAAGGACCTAAGGGAAGTTCAAGGCGTGCGCGTTCTGCGGGGTTATAGGTCAGTACCGATAACACCCACAGACATTAAGTCAGTGTTAACGCCCTTGCTAAGCGTAGGGTATGAGAGGGCCTTATGGGTAGGCATAGCAGCTGAGTTACGTGGCTTCAGGTTGCGTAAAGTTAGCAAGGAACCGCTGAGGATCGGGTGGAAGGAAGCTATAGTGCTTACATTGCTTGCCTTACAGATCCTCATAGCACTTGCTGGAATGCTCGGATACCTGTGGCTAGTAGTGCCGTACACGTTCCACTAATTACTCATGCCTAAGCCATGATGTTATTTAGATGAAGTATTGAAGCTCTTGCGGAACACTAAACCTTTAAGCATTATTGATTAGGTCTTCGAGGGTGCTTCGTGAAGAGGTATACCGTGGTTGACTGGGCTATACTGGGCCTAGTCGCCGTAGTTACTGGTGTGATATTCACGTTTACATGGAACGTCTATTACATTGGTAAGGCTCTAGGAGGGCCTGTCGTTGCTAGAGCCCTATCATACGGACTATGGTTCATAGGAGCCCCACTAGCTGCTTCCCTAATAAGGAAGCCTGCCTCAGCGTTTCTAGGAGAGACGCTGGGCGCGCTTGTTGAGACTTTCCTGCCGAACGCAGGTGGCTTCACAAATTTAATATACGGTATTTGCCAAGGGATCGCCTCGGAAGCCGCGTACGCTATATTTGGGTACCGTAAGTGGGGCGTCCTGCAGGGCTTGCTGGCGGGGGCGTTTGCCGGTCCCGTGGCGGTTGCGTTAGACGCGATACTGTTTCAGTCCCTTGCAACACCGCCAGTGATGCTTGCTTGGACTGCGGCGTCCGTGATTAGCGGTGCTATCTACGGTGCCATAGTGTCAGCTATAGGTAGGACCGTGCGGGGAGGTAGTGAGAAGTGATGCGTGCCGTCAGACCGCCCTCCAGGCTAAGCGCTTACTTACGGAGGAAAGCCAGCCCTATATGGGAGAAGATCTTCGTACATCCTTTCGTGAAGGAGCTTTACTCGGGAACCCTTCCTCTCGAGAAGTTTAAGTACTACGTCATTCAGGACTACAATTACCTAGTCGTGATGATGAAGTGTTTAGCCCTAGCCGCGTCCAAGGCGGACTTCGAATTCGGTAAGCTAGCGCTGGAGCTTGCCTATGAAGACGCCACTATAGAGATGAGGAACTACGAGGAACTAATTAAGGAGTTGGGGTTAAGCATGGATGAAGTTATTCGTGCTGAGCCTTCACCAACCGCTTACGCGTACTCTAACTTCCTGCTCACAACATGTTCCTTGGGCACGCCGCTGGATTGTTTAGTGGCTATCCTACCGTGCTTCTGGAGTTACTTGGAGATAGGGAAACGTAATGAACACCTACTGAGGAGTAACAGCAATCCCCTGTACCGCAGGTGGTGTTCCGCATACGTAAGTAAAGAGTATGAGGAACTCGTTAATGAGTTAATACAGGCAGTTGATTTACAGGACTTCACGAACTTAAGGAGGCTTGAGGAACTCTTCATTACGGGCTCCCGGTACGAATACATGTTTTGGGATGCCGCATACAGGATGGAGAAGTGGCCTGTTTAGCAGTCGAGTTCCGGGACTCAAGAAGGCTATTTCAGGTTTAACGATGCTTTAAATGTTTTTGAAGGTTAGCAGTGTTTGGTGAAAGTGTTTCAATGACCCCGCTCTGCAGTGAGGTGTGCTATCCCTCAGATGGGTGCCCCGTGGCGTTGGGCTCGACCGAGCCCCATGGGGTGTGGGTGAAGCTGGTGAACCCGCACCAAGGGCTACCCCTCACGGAATCAAAACACCGAAAATTAACTAAAAGTACCGTGAGAGGGGAAACGCGTCAGGGCGGATTACACTCATCACGCCTCAGAGATCGAGGGCTTCATCAACCGCTATTCTTTATGCTCAAGGTGCTAATTACTTCTCCGTCTCCTCGCCCTGATTGTGAAGGGCTAGGATCCCCTTATCCACGAGGAGCTTAAGGGCTTTCCTAAGCACACCTCTGACCCTCCATCTTCTTGTGGGATCGCCTGTTAGTTTCTTGGCTACTTCACGGATTGACTTACCCTTGCCGAGTTCCTCCAGAATCCGCCTCTCATTCTTGGGGAACTCTGACCTTAGGTATCTTAACGCCAACCTAGCGACGTCCTCAGGTTTTAAGCCGAGGTATGGATCCTCATTACTGAGATGATCCAAGCGCTGGAGCACCTCGAACTCAATTATAGTTACTTCCTCATCCCCGCTTAACCTCTTCCCGTACACTTTCTTCAACTCCTTGAGTAGCTCTCTACGGCTTTCGAAGCCATCCTTCCTAGCATCCTCGTCTGTTAGCTCGGAGACCTTCTTGTGTGTGACGCACGTTATCCTTACCTTGCATATGGGTTTACCGCCACTATGCACTATGACCTCTCTGTACTTAGGTATTACCTTACCTAACCTCACCGTGGCGCGTTTCTTACCACTCAGCAACATGTCGGCATACTCCTTCCGTAGCATTATGTGCCTTCTGAGGTATGTCGGCAAGTAATCACCTCGTCGAAACCATCGGGTCAGGAGCTTATATAAAGTGATGCGCGTTATGTTCCTAGGGCGCTTCCTTGAGTAGTGTACGGAGCATCCCGGAACCCGTTAGGGTCGCACGGCTTAACGCGATAAGGAAGGCATTAACCTGGGTTAAGGACGCTGACATCGTGGGTATTGGGACAGGATCAACGATGGCGCAGTTCGTGGACGTAGCCCACAAAGCCGGGGTGTTTGAAGGCAAGTTAATCGTTACGTCCTCCCTTGACACGACATTAAGGCTTAGGAACCTAGGTTACAGGGTTGCCGACCTAGTTAGTATTGAGAGGATTGACGTGTACGTGGATTCTGCTGATGAGGTTGACAAGCGGGGACGAATGATAAAGGGAGGCGGGGGCGCCTTACTCCAAGAGAAAATACTCGCAACATATTCCGATGTGGCGGTGTTCGTTGTAGATAACGCCAAGCTAGTAAGCAGGTTAGGAGAGAGGAGCCCCGTACCGGTTGAGGTTGTTCCAAGAGCCGTATCCTTGGTTTTGAGGGCATTGAGGGATCTGGGATTCAAAGCTAAGATTAGGGAGGGTTCAGGGAAGAAAGGCCCTGTTATCACCGATAACTCCGGGGCAATCATAGATGTGGAGGTTCCGGATTGGATTGATCCCACGGAGATGGATGCCATACTTCATAGTATCGTGGGCGTTGTTGAGACCGGGTTATTCCTTAAGG
>WAOL01000056.1 GCA_015521295.1 Desulfurococcales archaeon | reverse complement strand
CTATAAAGTCCCTTACCTTAGTGGCTGGTGCACTGGCGTTGGTCATCGGCATAATTAATTTCATATGGGGCGCCATGCTACTGATAGTTCTCGTCGGTGTGGTCGGGATAGGGTTGAGTATAGTTGATATCTGGATTTTCCTTGAGTGCAGGAAGATCGAGAGGCTCCTGGAGGAGGGCAGAATACGTGAGGCTAAGGACGCGACCCTGCTACCCCTCATTCTGGGCTTCATACTTTCATGGATTGTCGTGGGCATACTGCTCCTGATAGCCTACGTTAAGTACGATGCGGTAATCCTAAGGCTTGAGCAACGGGGTCAAAGCCAGTGAATTAGCTTGAAGGCCTAAGGCCTCGGTAAAATGTTTGTTAATCTTCGAGCCTTGAATCGCTACTTCTGAGGCACGTTCGCTACAGCTAAGGTGCCCTTAACTTCCTCAAGGATTATTGCTGGGCAAACCCTCTTGACGCCGGGCATCTTAGTTATTTCGTCGTGTATTCTCCGCAACTCTTCCCCGTCCCTAGCCCAGATTAACGTCATCACGCAGTGATCCCCAGAAGTTATTGCTAGGTAACGCACGTACTCCTTCTTCTTTAACTCCTCAACAAGCTGGAAGAGGTAATCTGGCTCAACGTCCACGCCCGTGAGTGAGAGTGCTTTATAACCCAGCTTCTGCGGATCCACTACCGCGACATACCCTCTTAGGATGCCGTTAGACTCAAGTTTCCTTATTCTCTTTATTACGGCTACGTCGCTTATCCCTAGCTCCCTAGCTATCTTAGAGTACTTTACCCTGCCATCCTTCATGAGCATATCGATTATCTTCCTATCCGCTTCATCCATTATTCTAACCTATGTCTAATTACGGTTTGAGCCTTTAACAAGGTTTTCTTTCTAACTGGATAAATTAGACAAAGAAACCCTCTCATGAACTAGAACTAACCGCTCCCACACCCGTAATTTAGTAACTTCAGCAATTTAACTCGGAAAACGTGTGAAGACTTAGAAAGAAAGCCTTATGTAAGGAAGTGTGGGTAAACGGAAAACGTGTTAAGGGATCGCGACCTACTTTTTACCGTGCGTTGTCGTGACCGTAACGTTCGCTCCAACGTCTATCCTTAGTGCTGAGCACTCGGTTCCACCGGTCTCCATGGGTGAGTTAATGATTTGCTTGTACTCTTCAATACTTATGACTTGCGGTGTGTATTCAATGCCAGACATCTTCTCAAGTGTTGACGTGAAAGTTCTGAGGTGATTTCTTGAACTCATCATCAGGCACTCGAACACCTGTTTTGTATCGCTGTGCTGTACCTTGGCGATTCAGTCTTGGAGATCCTTATTGTCCGTTTCCTCGACCAGCGCCCCTACTTTCAGTGCGTCCTCGAGCCTCTTTGACCACATGCTGATCGGCTTGTTGTAGAGCTCTTGAATGTGCGTATTGTTGAATACGCCGGGCTTACCTAACGTAACGTTTGCATGGTACTTCTTCGCTAGGCTTAAGACGGCGTTAACGTGTGTCTGCTCGCTCTTAGCGATGTTGGTGAAGACTGGGACGCTCGGGTACATCTGCGCTAACTTAGTGTATATGTCGTCGGCGTATACGCTAGCTTCTCCTCCTCAGCCATGTACTTTATTGCCTCGATCTCGACGCTCGTTAACTCGCTTGCCGTTGTCTGTGTGGTGATTGATGTGCCTGTACTCGCAACAGATGTCGTTGTGGTTGTGGTAGACAGAGCCGACACGCTTATAGTAGCCGTTACTGTACAGGCTTTAGTGCTGGAGTAATAATAGTATGCCCACCAGCTATAGCTACAATAATTATTAACCAGTATCTATACGGTCAGCCTACTTATACTCATCTAACCTCAATGTTTTATGTCTTAAACCAAAATAAAAGATTTTCTAACCCAATATGTTTGGATAGGTAGGCAGGAGCTATGTCTCACCTTCCTAAGCTTTTTTTGGGGGGGGGCTAAGCCTCTCTAATGATGAATGCCGGAGGCTCTATCCACTCGGAGTGACATTTCGGGCACTTGCTGGGCTTTCTGGGTCTTCCAGTCATGTCTGAGAAGACGTAACCGCATGAGCGGCACACGGGTGGCTTCATTAGGAGGGCTTTCCTCCCTCCTGACGAGCGCCTAACCGTCCTTGCTATGTGTCTTAAGTGTCCGTAAACCTCGGTCGGGGTTAGGTTTAGGTCAAGTATCGCTATTATCTCGTTTACCGTTAGCGGTGTGTCGGTCTCCTCAAGTAACTTCATTATTCTGCGCCTGACAGTGTCATCTTCACCCATGTGTACCGCCAGTATTTCCTCTCTCCGCACGTATTATGTTGTTGTGTCCAGTGTCATCAATTAGAATTTGTTTGGATTAACTGTGGTTATGGGATTTCTTTCCTAAAGTTAAGTTTCATTGCTGAACATACCTGAAGAGGTTTACGCTCTACAATAAATAATTGCTTAATAAGGGAAGGTAGCCTTAAGAGTTGCGAGGTGCAATCCATGCGCCAATGGAAGTAGGTTTAGGTGGATCTTCCCGAAACCCTGAGGTACTCCCCGAGTTCTGGTTCAATATAAAGCCATTCCTCCCGAAGCCGTTACCGCCAATGATTAAACCCGATGGAACCCCGGTCAAGCCTGAGGAGCTGGAGGTGCTATTCGCTAAGGAACTCGTTAGGCAGGAATTCAGCGACGCTACAACCATTAAGATACCCGAGGAGGTTAGGGAGGCATACGTCGAGATCGGGAGGCCCACACCACTAATGCGGGCTAGGAGACTTGAGAAGTACTTAGGGACGCCGGCTAGGATATACTTCAAGTATGAGGGCATTACACCCACAGGCAGCCACAAGGTCAACACGGCCTTAGCGCAGGCGTACTACAACGCAATCGAAGGCACAGAAAGGATAGTGACGGAGACAGGCGCTGGGCAGTGGGGCTCTGCACTATCGCTTGCCGGGGCGTTCTTCGGCCTTAAGGTTAGGGTGTACATGGTTAGGGTGAGTTACAAGCAGAAGCCCTACAGGAGAACCCTAATGCAGGTATACGGCGCCGAGGTAGTGCCTTCCCCAAGCAACCTAACGGAATTCGGTAGGAAGCTCCTGAAGGAGGACCCGAACCACCCAGGGAGTTTGGGAATAGCGATAAGTGAAGCTATAGAGGACGTGGTTACTCATGAAGCCACGAAGTACTGCCTCGGGAGCGTGCTCAACCACGTCCTACTGCATCAGACCGTGATAGGGCTTGAGGCAAAGAAGCAGTTGGAGGCCATAGGTGAGTACCCTGACGTCGTGGTTGGGTGCGTCGGCGGCGGCTCCAACTATGCCGGGCTATCATACCCCTTCGTGGCGGACAAGCTACGGGGAAAGGCCAAGACTAGGTTCATGGCGGCGGAGCCTAAAGCATGCCCCACCCTAACACGCGGTGTGTATGAGTACGACTTCGGCGACACAGCAGGGATGACGCCACTCATTAAGATGTTCACGCTCGGCCACAAGTACTACGTCCCACCAATACACGCCGGCGGGTTAAGATACCATGGTGACGCCCCCACACTCTCGCTACTCAAGGCTGAGGGAATAATTGAGGCAGTAGCCTACAAACAAACCGAGGTCTTCGAAGCCGGAACGCTCTTCGCTAAGCTAGAGGGGATCGTGCCAGCCCCTGAGAGCGCGCACGCCGTGAAGGCGGTGATCGACGAGGCGCTAAAGGCTAAGAAGGAGGGGGAGCCTAGGGTCATACTCTTCAACCTCAGCGGTCATGGACTGCTAGACCTGGCGGGCTACGAGGAGTATCTAGCAGGTAAGCTACAGGACTACGAGCCAGCCGAAATCAAACCCCAGCTGCCGAAACCCGGAACCTAAAGCTAGGTAGGGCTAAAGCACGCGACCCTGCCCGCACCAGCATAAGGTTTTTACGTGCTTACCTGAAGCGACTCACTTACCTATTAGGAGGGCGCGTGCCAGCCGCGGCACCGTGACGACCTCCTTCCCTGCTTCAATCGCCTCGATTATCGCCTCAGCAACCCTCTCTGGGAACGTGATGCCCCACCTCGTGAGGGGGTTTGACGACATCTTGCGGTAGAATTCCCGGAGTCCGTGCCCCTCGAAGAAGCTCGTCCTAGTTACGGGCGGGTACACCGTTATTACCCTCACGCCCCTCGGGCTTAGGTAGTCCCTTAAGTCCTTGGAGAACCTGTGGAGGGCGTGCTTAGGTGCAAGGTACGCCTCAAGCCCTCTTATGTGGGTTGCTATCCCCAGCGTTATCACGTTAACCACCACGCCCTCCCCGCGCTCAATCATCCACGGAACCAGCCTCAGAGTTAGCTTCACGGGCGTTAAGTAAAGTAGCTTAGTTAGCCTCTCGAAGATCTCCGGACCAAGCTCTAGGAGATCGCCTAGCGCGCCCGCGCCAGCATTGTTTATAAGGCCGTAAGCCCCACCGTGCAGTTCCTTAACGTCCGTTACTACGCGGTCAACGCATTCGTCGGTGGTTAAGTCACATACGGTGTAGGTGAACTTCCCGCCGGAGCGCTCCTTCAGGCTCCTTAAGACCTGCTCTGTCCTAGCCACTCCATGAACTGTGGCGCCGCGCCTCATTAGCCCTAGAGCTACGTGGTACCCTATACCCTTGCTACACCCGGTAACGACGTACGTGCGTCCCTCGAACTTCTCGCCACTCACGCGGTCCGCCGACCGTGTTTCTGTGGTTAGGGCTTTTATACATGATTTAATGGTAATTTCGCTACTGAATTAAGCATATTTGTCTATAGTGGTGTAAAATGTTTACTCGCTTACCTATTGAAATGATTGTTAATTAATGTGGTGGCATTTCGTTAAATAACATTAATTAAGTAAAGTTAGTTAATCTTCAAATGTTTTATTGTTAATTCTTTAAAGAATTTAAGCCCCACCCATAACTAATAGAGTGTGCGGCGCGAGCCGCGCTTAAGACAAAACACTGTTATAGGGTGACCACATGGTTTCTGGAGGCATATACTCCGGCAAGTTCGGGGAGTTACGTAAGCTCTTCAACGCACTGAGGCTAAGGGGGTATAGGGTCATAGCGCCTAAGCTTGAGGACAGCGTCATAAGGTTAAAGGAGGTGACGTCCTTCGATGAAGTACCGTACGGGTGGGAGGACATCCAAGCACCGGGTAAGTACTCTGTGAGGGAGGGCGGTAAGCACTTCAGGCACGGTCCAGATGCACCTAAGCGTATCCTCTACCCCCCTAGACTGGAGTTATTCAGGTTAAGGCCTGACTGGAGCGTTGAGTACCCTAAGGAGAGGTTCCCGCCAACCGCGTTATTCGCTATTAAGCCATGCGACCTAGCCTCAATAAGCGTGATGGACAGGGTTCAGGGAGGTATTGGGGATCCATACTACCTAGCGTTGAGGAAGAAGTTAATCATCATTGTGGAGAACTGCGTCGAGCCGGGAGCCACGTGCTTCTGCTCCACCATGGGTACGGGTCCTGAGGCACGGGATGGCTTCGACATAGCCTACACGAGGCTTGATGACGACTTAGTGGTCTTCAGGCCCGGCTCGGACCTAGGTGTTGAGCTCCTAAGCGAACTTAACATAGAGCCAGCCACCGACGAGGTACTCAGGAAGTACTACGATGCCTTAAAGAACGCGTCCCTCAAGGCTAAGGCACCCTTCGAGCTGGAGCGGCTGCCGGATGAGTTAGAGTTAGGGTTGAACTCCCCGGTGTTTAAGGAGGTGGCTGAGAGGTGCTTCGGGTGTGCAGGGTGCAACATGGTTTGCCCGACGTGCTTCTGCTTCGACGTCATAGACGAGCCTGAACTGGATGGAGGCGCGGTCAGGGTTAGGGTATGGGACGGGTGCTTCTCATACACTTACGCGGAGGTTGCTGGCGGTAACTTCAGGAAGGACCTGTGGGCAAGGTACAGGCACTGGGTCCTACACAAGTTCGCGTACTGGGTCAGGCAGTTCGGGGTTTTCGGATGTGTCGGTTGCGGTAGGTGCATTACGTGGTGCCCCGCGGGCATAGACCTGCGGGAGACAATTAAGAGCGTTGTTGAGTGGGTGAGGAGCCGTGGAGGTAGTTGAGGGTAGGTTAATCCCTAAGCCAGCCGTAATAGAGGACGTCGTTGATGAAGCGCCTAACGTCAGGACATTCTACCTTAGGATGCCTGAGGGTTATCCGGAGCCAAAGCCAGGGCAGTTTAACGAGCTGTACGTAATGGGTGTGGGTGAGGTACCCATATCCGTGAGTGACGTCACGCAGGAGGGGCTGGTTGCGCACACAGTGCGTGTCGCTGGACGCGTTACGGAGGTTCTTGCGGAAGCCAGCGTGGGCGACGTCATAGGTGTTAGGGGGCCTTACGGGAGGGGATGGCCAATCGAGCAGGCCGTAGGTAAGGATGTCTTAATAGTTGCTGGCGGCATAGGGTTAGCGCCGCTAAGACCCGTCATAAGGCACATCGAGAGGAATAGGGCTAAGTACGGGAAGTTAACCATACTTTACGGCGCTAGGGCGCCAAGGCACCTACTGTATAAGTACGAGCTCGAGAAGTATGCCTCAATACCCAACACTGAGCTACTGCTCAGCGTCGATAAGGCTGAAGGTCCTTGGGAGGGCCACGTGGGCTTCGTAACTGACCTAATACCTAAGGCCGACATAGACCCGGAGAGAACCATAGCGATGATCTGCGGGCCCGAGATAATGATGAGGTTCACCATCAAGAGGCTCTACGAGGTCGGGCTGAAGGACAATCAAATATACCTCTCGCTAGAGAGGAGGATGAGGTGCGGTGTGGGGCTCTGCGGGCACTGCCAGATGGGCCCGTACTTCGTGTGTAAGCACGGCCCCGTATTCCCACACTGGTTCATAAAGAAGTACTTCTGGGTGGAGCAAATATGATGCGCCGGAAACTTAAGGTCGCGGTCTTCAAGTTCGCATCCTGCTCCGGCTGCCAGCTCCAGATACTTAACATGGAGGACGAGCTACTGACCCTCACAGACGCCGTTGAGTTCACCTACTTCCTGGAAGCGAGCCGCGCCACGGCTCCAGGACCCTACGACGTGACGTTCATCGAGGGCTCCATATCGACGCCGGAGCAGGAGGAGTTAGTGAGGCGCGTTAGGGAGGAGTCACGCATCCTCGTCGCTATGGGCGCGTGCGCCACCGCGGGAGGCATTCAAGCCCTCAGAAACTGGTTGAGGTTAGATGATGTTAAGAGGGCGGTGTACCCGAACCCGGAGTGGGTTAAGGCGTTAGAGCACTCGAAGCCCGTGGCTGAGGTAGTTAAGGTTGACTACGAACTGCGTGGATGCCCGGTCAGTAAGGAGAGGTTGCTGAGCTTCATCAAGCAAGTGCTCGTCGGTAGGAAGCCTTACTTGAGGAGGGAAGCCCTCTGCATGGACTGCAGGAGGAAGGGCAACGTTTGCGTAATGGTGGCTAAGGGGATACCGTGTCTAGGGCCCGTGGTTCAGGAGGGGTGCGGTGCCATCTGCCCGACCTTCGGGCGCGGGTGTTACGGGTGCTTCGGTCCATCCATAGACGCTAGGCCTGAGGCACTAGCGTCGAGACTGAGGGAGATAGGCATGAAGGACCGTGACGTCGCGCGGTTGTTCAAGGGCTTCACGGGCTGGTCCGAGAAGTTCCGTAAGGTAATTGATGAGTTGGAGGGTGGTGCGAGATGACGGGTAATGGTCGTGAATCCCTCGAGATAAGGGTAAGTAACCTCGCCCGAGTTGAGGGTGAGGGCGGGGTTTACCTGAAGGTGAGTGGCGGTAGGGTCGAGTACGTTGAGGTACACATTCATGAGGCACCGAGGTTCTTCGAAGCCATACTTAAGGGCAGGCACTACCTTGAGGTCCCGGACATAACTGCTAGGATATGCGGTATATGTCCCCTAGCTTACGTGATGAGCTCCAGCAGGGCGATGGAGAAGATCTTAGGCATAAAGCCACATGAGGAGGTATTCAAGCTAAGGAGAATAGCTTACTTGGGTGAGTGGATAGAGAGCCACGTACTCCACATAGCCCTACTACACGCACCCGACTTCCTCGGGTACGACTCGGCACTGCAGATGGTTGAGGAGCACGGCGACTTCATCAGGGACTCCCTGAAGCTCAAGGCGTGGGGCAATAGGGTGCTTGAGGTCGTGGGAGGACGCCCAGTGCATCCAGTAGTGTTCCGTGTTGGGGGCACGTACAGGATCATAAGGCGTGACGAGTTACTCCCGCTACTGAAGCGCGTTGAGGAGATGAAGCGCAGAGCTAGGAGGGTGCTGGAGTTCGTCGCTAACCTACCGATGCCTGAGTTCAGGCAGGACATCACGTACGTGTCGCTAAGGAATGACGTAAGGTACCCGATACTAGAAGGCGACGTGGTGACTAGTGATGGAGAGCGCTTCAAGGAGGAAGACTTCGAGAAGCGCATCGAGGTCGAGCAGGCCAAGTACTCTAACTCACTGAGGTACCGGTTAAGCGGCGGTAGACCCTACTGCGTCGGCCCCCTAGCCAGGTTCAACCTGAACCACGACCTCCTAGCCCCTGAGGTTAAGGACAAACTAGCAGAGCTCGGGATTAAGGCACCACTCAAGAACGCCTTCCAAAGCATAATAGCTAGGGCGGCGGAGGTATACCACGCCGTCGTGGAGCTCGACGAGTTAATAACGTCCTACAGGGAACCACCGCAACCCTACGTTGAGGGCGAGGTCAGGGAAGGGGAGGCCGCAGCAATAACTGAGGCCCCCAGAGGAATGCTCTATCACAGGTACAGAATAGATAGTGAGGGATTCGTGCGGTACGCGAACATCGTGGCCCCAACTTGCCAGAACTACGTCGCGATGGAGGAGGACATAAGGAGGTTAGCCCCGAACCTACTCGCGATGCCGCGTGAGAAGGCACAGTGGGTGGTGGAGCAGGCGATAAGGAATTACGACCCCTGCATTTCATGCTCGGTTCACTTCATAAGGCTACACATAATTAACAACTAACGTTAAAGCACTTCAAACCACGCTAAACTGTATCAAGAGAAAGCGTTTTTACGTCCCCCGCGAAAATCACCCTTGGAACACATGTTCCGGCGGGTGTTTTAATGGAGGAAATCAGGCTCCATGGCCGCGGGGGCCAGGGCGTCGTCATGTGCTCCGAACTAATCGCCCTGGCGGCCCTGCACGACGGGAAATTCTCCCGGGCCTTCCCCTGGTTCGGGATGGCCCGAAGAGGGGCTCCGGTAACGGCCTTCGTATCGATAGGGGAGAGAAGCGAGTTCAGCAGGAGCATGATATACACGCCGAAGTACGTTATGGTGCTGGACCCAAGACTACATAGGGTCTTACCAGCAGTCACTAAGGGACTGAGGAATGGCGGGGTCTACATCCAGAACACCCCCAAACAACCTAAGGAAGTGCTCCCCGAACTGAAGCTCGAGGCGAGGTTATCGAAGATAGCCACCATAGACGCCACCAAGTACGCGATGGAGTTCATGGGGAGGCCAATACCCAACATAGTGATGTTAGGTGCGTTCGCGAGGGTCACGAGCCTCATAACGCTTGACTCAGCCATTAAGGCCGTGAAGGAGAGGTTCCCCCAGAAACTCTGGGAGAGGTACGTCAGGTGCGTGAAGGTCGGATACGAGAACGTTTCTACGGAGGTGCTAAGCAGTGAGTGATGAACTACCTGAAATACCCTTAATCAGGGTGGACACGCTACGGTCGGAACCCACCGCCAGCTGGAGGGTGCTTAAGCCGGTCATAGACCTTGAGAAGTGCAGGAAGTGCTGGCTATGCGTTGACTTCTGCCCCGACGGGGTGATCTCGAAGAGTGAGGAAGGCCCGGTAATAGATTACAGGTTCTGCAAGGGGTGCGGCGTGTGCGCGAACGAATGCCCCGTCAAAGCAATAAGCATGGTTAGGGAGGTGTAAGGCCGTGGGTAAGCTAACTCTGCTCTCAGGCAATAAGGCCGTAGCGTACGGCGTTAAGTTATCGAGGGTACAGGTAGTGTCAGCGTACCCCATAACACCGCAGACACCCATAGTTGAGTACATAGCCGAGTTCGTCGCTAAGGGAGAACTCAAGGCCGAGTACGTTCACCCGGAGGGCGAGCACTCAGCCATAGGTGCGGCGCTGGCCGCCGCGCTCGGCGGCGCCAGGTCATTCACGGCGACATGCTCGCAGGGTTTCGGCTACGGTTTCGAAGTCATAGCGCAGGCACCGGCCTACAGGGCGCCCTTCGTCATGGCCGTAGCTAACAGGACCCTCGGGTGGTACTGGGCCCTAGCCTCAGACTACTCCGACACGATGACCGCAAGGGACCTAGGGTGGATCCAGTACTACGTTGAGGGATGCCAGGAGTGCTTGGACGCGGTCATTCAGCTCTACAGGATAGCGGAGGACGAGAGAGTCTTGCTGCCGGCAATGATGTGCCTCGACGGATTCCACATATCCCACTCGTCCGAGCCCGTCAATATTCCTGATCAAGCGGAGGTTGACGAGTTCCTCCCGCCTAGGAAGGTCTACGACCACACCACTGACCCTGACTCCAAGGGCTACGTATTCCCCGTACTGCCAGCGCCGCTACACACGCCGTACAGGAGGATGTTTGAGGAAATACTGCATAGAGCGAAGGACGTGATTAAGGAGGTGACAAAGGAGTTCGAGGAGAGGTTCGGGAGGAAGTACGGGTTAATAGAGGAGTATAGGGTCGAGGGCGCTGACCACCTCCTCATAACGATGGGGTCCATGAGCACTGCCGCCAAACGCGCCGTGGATAAGGCGAGGTCAGACGGAATCAAGGTCGGCTTGATTAGGGTCGCGTTCTACAGGCCATTCCCGGTGGAGGAGATAAGGAAGGTTATTGAGAGGGAAGGCGTGGCCTCGGTAGGGGTTGTGGATAGGGCGGTAGCGCACGGCACGCGCATGGGTCCTTTAGGCCTTGACGTCCTGTCAGTGCTGTACAACCTCAACGGTAAGGTGCCCGTCACGAACTTCATCGCTGGAATGGGAGGCGATGACGTGTCGGTGAATGACTTCATGGGGATGATTGACAGACTAACTAAAAGTTCCTGCCCGAGCGGCGGGTGCGTCAGGACTGTTTACATCGAGCATAAACCGCCTAAGAAGGCAGGCTTGGTTGAGTTTAAGAACACAGTCTACGCCCCCGGCTGCCAGCTATGCGCTGGTTGCGGCGCGACACTCGTTACGAGGCACGTGCTACGCGTGATCGGGAAGCGCTCAGTACTGGTCTTCCCACCCAACTGCGTCTCAGCCTCCATAGCGATGCACTTCCCGAGCAATTGGATGGGGGTGCCGTGCGTCCTAGCGAATTACGCGGCAACAGGTGCTTACTCTAGGGGCCTTGTCAGGGCCTACAGGGTGAGGGGTAAGAAGGACGTTAAGGTCGTTGCCTTCGCTGGCGATGGGTGCGCCGCGGACATAGGTCTGCAGTCCCTGTCCTCAGCCGCTGAGTGTGGTGAGCCAGTACTCTGGATAACATACGATAATGAGGCATACATGAACACCGGCATACAGAGGAGTGGCACGACCCCAGCTAAGGCATGGACGACCACTACGCCCGTAGGTACGGTGTGGAGGGGTAAGCGGGAGTTCCCGAAGGACCTGATATCGATAATGATTGCACATAGGGTACCCTACATAGCTACCGCCTCACCAGCGTTCCTCAAGGACATGGAGGTCAAGTTAAGGAAGGCTATGGAGGTCGTTGAGAGGGGTGAGGGCCTAGCCTACGTCCACATACACTCACCTTGCCCGACAGGGTGGAGGTTCCCTGAAAGTAAGACCGTTGAGGTCGCTAGGAAGGCTGTGCTGACTGGTGCGTGGCCCCTGCTTGAGGTGGATCACGGGGTGTTCAGGCTCACCGTCAAGCCAAGCAAGCTATTACCGCTCAAGGAGTACGTGAGGCTGCAGGGCAGGTTCGCCCACCTGAGCGACGGAGACGTTGGGGAGATACAGCAGGTCATTGAGGCTAACTGGCGCAGGCTGCTTGAGTTACATGGTAAGAAACTCTTCTAACCGAAGCTTTTTCCCATCAAGAAGGCGTTATGTGTTTACCCGGAGAATCAGTTCTGTGAGTTCCTGAGGTCTTAAGCCACATTGAGTTTTATGGCCGCATACTTAACTAAGGCTTCAGCGGCCGCCGCCGCGTCCTCAGGCCTTTCATACGTCGGGATCCCGTTCCCCTCCAGAACCTCCCTAGCTTTCTCTGAGACGTGGCCAGCCATGAACATCGCTAGGACTGGTTTCTCGATGCCCTCACTCCTAACCTCCCTCAGCGCCTTTAACGCGCCCTCAGCGTGCTCCGTTAACGTCATTCCAGCGAATGTCGGGACGACGCACGCCACTATCAGTAGATCCACGCCCTCATCCCTCATTAACGCCTTAACGCACTCGTAGTAGTCCTCGCCCCTAGCACCGGCCGTCGTATCGACAGGGTTCCTTACGGAGGCTATTGGAGGTAGGAAACTCCTTAAGTGTTCCCTCGTCCTCTCGCTTAGGTCAGCTAGCCTCAACCCCCTAGCCTCAAGCTGGTCTGTGAGTAGGACTCCAGCGCCTCCTGCGTTAGTGAGTACCGCCACCCGCCTGCCCTTAGGTAGTGGTTGAGTGAAGGCTCGCGCCATGCTTATCATCTCGTCGATCGTGTCAGCCACTAGGATGCCTGCTTGCTTAAACGCGGCTTCGTAAACCCTGAAGTTACCTGCTAAGCTACCAGTGTGGGAGGCCACGGCCTTGGATCCAGCCTCACTCCTCCCTCCCTTGAGGGCGATCACTGGCTTGACTTTCGTTACTCTCTTAGCCGCTTCCATGAATCGCTTCCCATTCTTTAGCCCTTCCACATAGAGGGCTATGGCCGTGGTCTCAGGGTCGTTCGCTAGGTACTCCATTAGGTCTGTGAAGTCCACGTCCGCCATATTGCCGACGCTCACGAACTTGGAGAACCCTACCTTCTCCTTCACAGTCTTATATATTATGGCCCCACCCAGAGCCCCGCTCTGACTTATGAAGGCGACGCTGCCCTTCTTAGCCGGCATTATGAAGGTGGCGTTCAGGTCGGCACGTGTGTTCATCACGCCGACGCAGTTGGGGCCGACGATCCTAACCCTGTACTTCCTAGCTATCCTGACTAACTCCTCCTCATCCCTAGCACCCTCAGGCCCGGTCTCGCTGAAGCCCGCGGTTATGATGACGACCGCCTTAACCCCCCTCTCACCGCACTCGATTAGTGTTTGCTTAACGAACTTCTTGGGAACGACTATGACCGCCATATCCACAGGGTCAGGGACGTCGAGGACGGACTTGAACGCTTTGACCCCCTGCACGTACTCCCTCCTAGGATTAACGGGGTAAACCTTACCGCCTCTATACTCCCTTAAATTCTTGAAGACCTCGTATCCCAACTTCTTAGGGTCATCAGACGCCCCAATAACGGCGACGCCTCTAGGGTTAAAGAACGCGTTCAATACTGACGAAGCGCCTGAGACCTCCTTCCCTTGAATCCTGGGCCTAGGTTCATGCCCACCCATGGCTCAACCCCCTGACTACCTAGTTATTTCCCATAGCCTCCCTTTTGTTACTTCACCCTTAGAACCTTCAGAACCCTCCAGGGTAGGGATGGGTAGCTACAGCTAGCTCAAGCTGGGATAACCATAGCGTTATGTGATTACCTACCCTCACCTAAACAATCTAAGCGCGCGTCCCGTACCAGCGTCGCACAACCTCCTCGGAGGGGCTCAAAGTACTTTCCTCACCTGAATCACTGGGTCGGTGGGTGGTTGGCCTAGTGCCTTCTTAACTATTTCCTTCACGGTCTCCACGCTTGGCGCCTCCCATAAGCATATACCCATGCCCTTCTCATCCACCCACGTCCCGTAGAACGTTACGTCCGGGTAGTCCTTCAGCACCTCGAGGAACTTCTTCCTTATCTCTGCGTACTCCTCCTTACTTAGAATGGGAAGCCTGCCCTTCTCCGTGAAGTGAAACACTATTATCAGGGGCAGGGTTATTCACCCTCAACATATGTTATCCCCTGAAACTCTATTAAGCATTCCCTAAGACAAGAAGCCTAACCCCCACGCCACCCCTTACGCCCATTAATTTAATTTTGTATTTGTATTGGTAATGAGCTAATTAGTTTCCCTATGGAAGTCCTATAGAAGTCTTGGGGCGGGTCCGCTATACGATATTGGGCACGGGGGACAGCTGGGATCCGCCTCTTAGATGTCGTGGTAAGTTCTGCCTGCCCCCAGATGGGGACCGTGCCGTTGGGCTCGACCACCATTCATGACCCCGTAACCCCCACCTAAAGGGTTATGGTCGGGTGAGAGGCCCTACCGTAGATACGCTCTGCCACAATTCTAAACAATATGAAGCGATAGGGTTATGTTTAATTTTACCGGGCCAATAATTAACTACCTGGTGAAGCCTGTTTGCCTGGTAGGAAGGCTCCTCTAACGCTTGAGAGGAGGATTCGTGTAGGCAGGAAGAGAGCCTTATACCTGCCTAGAGAGATATTGGAGGCGGTAGGGCTTCATGAGGGTGATTTTGTTATAGTAAGGGCTGAGGGCGAGCGTATTGTGGTTGAAAGAGCTCCCGATCCATTCCTCTTAGCGGTTAAGAGGGAGAAGTGGGCTTTAACAACCGTCGAGGAGTTCGAGGAGGAGAGCGAGAGTGAACAAGAAGGCTGGAGCCGATAAAGGCTTAGCGATACTTCTGGACTCCACTTACCTGCTGCCCGTGTTTGGTATTGAGGTGAAAGAAGTCAGTGAGGAGGTCTTGCTTAGATTACGTAGTCTAGCTCTAAGAAGGCTCGTAGAGGTATATTACTCTCCAATATCACTAGTAGAGGTCCTCTCCAAGGTTGCGAGGGAAACTATAAGGAGGGGAGGGAGAGGTCTTGAACCTGGAGAGGTAGAAGCTACTATCAAAATTATAGAGGGATCTGAGTACCTGAAGCCTGCGCACCCTAATCCCCAAGCTTATGCCCTTGCTTATAGAATGAAGCTGTTAGGGCACAACGATATGATAGATAATCTCCTCTACGCTACCGCAACCGTACACGGACTAACATTCATCACAATAGATCGAAAACTCAAGAACTTCCTACAACACCACAAAATAGAGGGGGCGACCATACTCTCACATCATGAACTTCTACAACACTACCAGCCGTAACCACTATCCAGCACTAATCACCACATTAACACTATGGAAAACACGCAGAAGATATGGAATCATCCGGCTAGTCTCCATCATAGGAAATACTTTTGTGAAAACCTTATGTCCCATAAAGTTAATCCGAGCTAGCTATACTTAATTTGGGAAACTACGAGTCACCGTCATTCCAAAAGGGACCAAGCTCTTATAATTACATCAAATACTCAGACCAACTGCCGTTCACCTGAACCGTGCCTCCATGTGCTAATCATGTTGAATCGTGTCTGGGGCGGTTAGGTTCATCACGGCAGGGGCCTGATCCCTTCACCGTAGCCCATGAAGAACTACGGTTCCTGGGAACCGGAGCCTGTTAAGGTAATTCATAACTTGGTAGGATTTCGTAAAAAGCATAAACATGCGCTCACAGATAGGCATATGGTGTCAGCATACCTAATAGCCTAGTAAGGATTAAAACGACCGTGAGTGACAATAGACATTGGCTCTACCCTACCGAATGGAGTGTGGATTGGTGTTGCTATCGTTACTGCGGTAGCTATATATCTTGTTTAACCTATGGTTATACCTGGTGTAACGTGTGGTTAGACTTAGGGTTAAAGTGGGGCCTAAGGGCCAGGCCGTCATCCCAAAGGTTCTGCGGGAGGCCTACAGGATTAGGGAGGGTACGCGGTCATTGAGCCTAGGGATGATGGAATCCTAGTAAGGGGGGTGGAGGAGCCTGAGGAGGTACTGAAGTGGGTTAGGGAGAGGAGGGAGAGACTTCGATAAGGTAGGCATAAAGCGTCTATGGGTGAAGCAACATTAACTCACGTTACCTTGCCTCAACACCCCGCCTAGGGGAGGGAAGGCAGGCTTATTACCTTAAGTGCTTTTGATCGCTTGTTGGTTGCTATGCCTGGATGCGTGTAGCTCCTATCAAGGCGGGGGCCCAGCTGGTTTATCAGGCTTTAAGCATCGGCATAAGGTAAGTGTGGGGGTTGACGTGTCGGGGACCGTGCCTGCGCGTGAAGGTATTCTCCGTTTCATTGAAATCCTTGTTGAGGGGCTCAGGGTTGCGGGGCGTGACGTGAGGGTGGTTAAGGTTGCGGGTGTTGAGGACATTTCCGGTATTGGCGGAGCTGACATTATTTTGAGTGATATGGGGTTAATGAGTGTGGCACCAGCTAACCTTATCGCGGGAAGAATGAGTGGTGACTCACTACTAGTAGTGCTTGACGTTATGGCGAGCATTAATCGGAGGCCTGAACTGCTTAAGGAGCTCGGCATGGTGGGGCTGACTAAGTCCCTCATCCCTCTAGACGGTGGTGCCGCCGCAACCATTAAGCGGGGGTACGGCGCTGACTTCTTCAGGAAAACTGTTGAGGTTTACCGCGAGTCATTCATACACGGCCCTAACCCCGTAGACTACAACACCGCTACAGCCCTCTACATCCTAGCCAAGTTCCTCACCGCCCGTAGGGGAGGAACCATCGTTGAGGTCGGTACTGGCCGCGGGTTCTCCACGCTATGGCTAGCCCACGCAGCCAAGGAGACGGACTCACACGTCATCTCAATAGACAGTAGGTGCGATAGAGTAGATTACGCTAAGAACGTCCTAGAGGATCTTGGATTAGGAAGGTATGTGGAAGTTATCTGCACGGACGCTAGGAATTACGTTCACGGAGGCAGGGACGTGACGTACGTGTTCATAGATGGCAAGAAGGATGAGTACCACAAATACCTTGAAGCCTTGGAGCCGCATCTACAACCTGGAGCGCTCCTACTAGCACACAACACGCTATCAGACGCCCATCTCATAAAGCCGTACATGGAGAAAGTCTATACAGGGCCCTACAGGTCAATAACCGTAGCAACAGACCCGAAAGGCCTAACAATCTCAGCTTACGCACCTCAGTAACCCATATCCCGCATGGGAGGGCTAATCAATATATAGTGCATCACCACCCTCATCGACGGTGAGGATCTAGAAATGATAACGCCGGGTCTCGAGGAGCCCGTCATCACTCCGAAAGCATGGGTTGAGATGGATGGCTTCAAGGCTCTCTGTGATAGATGTCTCTTTGTGGCTTGGGCTAGGCCTCTAGAGTACGCTAAGGAGTTCCTCGATGATGCCGTGGAGGAGGCTAAGCTCAGGATACCCGTGGTGAAGGGCGTCATAGGTAGGTACGGTGATGCCGGCAGTAGCGGGGCTCATAGCTGGGATAAATACTCACCTGCCATTCATATTAGCAGCTGCCGTAGTTGTATTTAGCATGGGCTTAACGTTAAGCGTCGCTAAACCACGTTATTATTATTATAGTACCACGTTATTATTATTATAGTAGTAGGCAATGAAATTACC
>WAOL01000055.1 GCA_015521295.1 Desulfurococcales archaeon | reverse complement strand
AGCCTGACGCCAGCGGCAGGCCAAGGCCTGAGCCGATACCTGGAAGCGAGTTCGTTGTCGAGACTGACGCGGTCATTGAGGCGATAGGCGAGTACTCAACCCCACCGATAGGTGAGGGATGCAGTGAACTAGGCATCGAGGTTGACAGGAAAGGAAGGATTGTGATCGACGAGAACTTTAGGACGAGTCACCCGAAGATATTCGCTGCAGGCGACGTGGTCACGGGCCCCAGCAAGATAGGGGATGCTTCACTCCTCGGTCTCAGGGCCGCTAAAGCAATACACCTCGCCCTGAGTAAGGGCTCAACTCGTTTGTGAGGGGGTGAACAAGGATGTCCGTACAGTCAGAGGGTAAGGCCTCAAGAAAGGCCGGTCTTCAGGAGTTAAGGCTAATAGACTACGAAAGGTGCATGGGGTGCGGCACCTGCGAAGCTGTCTGTGGCTTCATTCACGACGACAGACCCTACATAAAACTGTACGAGTTATACCCCGGCTTGGTGAGGCCAATATCCTGCTTCCACTGCAGTAAGGCACCCTGCATTGAGGCGTGCCCGACAGGAGCCATGAGCAGGGATCCTGAGACAGGCGCTGTTTACGTCGAAACAACGCGGTGCATCGGCTGTATGGCGTGCCTTTACGCCTGCCCCTTCGGCATACCTGAGTTCTCCAGGGTCTCTAACACCGCTACCAAGTGCGACCTATGTCGTAAGTTAATGCATGAGGGCTTAAGGCCAGCATGCGCGGCAATGTGCCCTGCTGAGGCGATAGTGGTCGCGCCGCCTGAGGAGGTAGGTAAGGAGGTTAGGGTGAGGGTCCTTAAGAAGATAGTTTTACCTAAGCTTGAGGCGCTTGAGGAGAGTCGTAAGTAGCTCCTTAAGCGACGAGGAGAACCGTCATGAATGCATCGCTAACATACGATACACTTAGGTACGTAGTAATAGCGGTTTCAGCCGCCACCGTGCTAACCGGATCATACATAAGTTGGAGACATAAGACTGCGGGGGCGTCCCTACGTTCGGCAGGGTACTTACTGTTAGCGTCCCTGCCCCTCATATCCACATACCTTTTTGGAGCCCCCTCCCCTATTCAGCTTGTTTCGTACCTCATGATCTTCATAGCTTCAGCCATATCACTGATAGTCTCATTATACACGTCCTCGTACGTCAAGAAGTACGGCACTAATTCCCTCCAGCTATTGATCGATGCGTTCGCCCTCTCCATAATAGGTGTGTTCGTGGCTAACTACCTGCTTGAGTTTGTGTTGTTCTGGTTGCTTGCGGAAGCCATAGGTTTCTTCGTGATAGTGTATGATGCCCTAATAGGTAGGGAGACTAGGGCTTGGCGGGCTGGTCTGAGGTACTTGGCAATCTCCATGATCCCCGCTGATGTCGGCTTAATGACGCTACTGGCCCTAGCCGGCCTAGGCAGGGCAATTACCGTACCGATGTTCAACCTCGGCCTCGACCTAAGTAACCAGGTAATAGTGACGCTGGTTGCGTTAGGCTTCATGGCTAAGGCAGCGATAGCTCCTCTCCACTTCTGGTTAGCTGACGCACACTCCATAGCGCCGGCGCCGGGTTCCGCCTTACTCAGCGGTGTCATGGTTAAGATGGGTGTTTATGCGTTGCTGGCTCTCCCGTACATGGCTAACGTGCTGTCTAGCACCTACTGGATCGTGCTTGCCGTCTTCGGCGCCATCACAACTATCTACGGTGGTCTACAGGCTCTAGTGCAGAGTGACATAAAGAGGATACTCGCGTACAGCACCGTATCCCACACCAGCGAGATGGCTATACTCATAGGCCTCTTCCTGCTCTCAGGGAATGACGTGTTCTTCGCCGCCGTCATAGCATACATGATTGCCCATGCCCTCTACAAGGCTGGCCTCTTCATGGACTCCGGCTTCATAGAGTTCCACCTCCACACGAGGGACATTAATAAGCTAGGGTTCGTGTCCAGGATAGCGCCAAGCGAAACCCTAGCGGCGTTGCTGGCGGTAATGTCGTTGATAGGTATTCCGCCTACCATGGGCTTCCTCGCGAAGCTAATCACGCTCCTCGCCCTAGCAGACAACATAATGTTCGGCATGGTCTACATTGGCGCACTAGCAGTAATCCTTGCCGGCATGGTCCTAGCGTTGGGTTACGGTGTGAGGTACCTACTCGTTCACCTAGGTTCTGTGGAGAACCCAGAGGCTGAGAAGCCGGAGAAGATCGAGCATGTTATGAGTGAGGCAGTGATGGCCGCTGCGGCCCTAGGCCTAGTACTGCCGTTAGGGCTAGCCCCCATAATAGTGAGTAGGTTAGCGATGCCCGTGCTGTACTTAGTGCTCGGTGTGACGCTAATGATCGTACTTGTGATTTTAGCAGCATTAAATGATATACTTAAGAGGGGAAGGAAACATACTCCTTGGTTAGGAGGGGCGGCACCATGAGCCATGTCCGTGCTAACTTACTTTATAGGTTATCCAGGCTTGTTAACAGAATGCTAGCTAAGACAGCCCCTCTCTCCAAGTCTCTTAGGAAAGCCCTCCTAGAGCTAGCACAGGAAGACAAGTCCAAAGAAGGCAAGGGTTCCTCACTTCTTGAGAAGGTTGTGAACCTTCCCGGCAAGTGGGAAGGTCTCGAGTACTACGTTGTTAACGCATTACGGGGTACGGCTGGAGGGATCGTGTCCTTCCAGAGCTCCATTGAGAAGTCGTTTGCCCTCGCCTCCTTGCTTGCAGGTGTCCTAACCGTAGTTAGCTTAATGGTTTTGGTGATAGTGCATGTATCTTGAAATACTCTTGGCAACCGCCCTAGCGGTTGCCGGGGTGGTACTCGCCCCAATATATGATGCGCTGGAGCGGAAGATTAAGGCTAGACTACACTCTAGGGTCGGCCCACCAATACTTCAGACGTGGTACGACGTGCTTAAGTTGCTGGCAAAGGAATTAGTGATACCTGAGGGAGGATACTTCACGGCCGCTATAGTGCTTACGGAACTGTTCCTCTCGATAGCTCTGCTAGTGTCCGTGAGTTTCCTGCTGTTCTTCCAGTCGCTAACGATGTACGTTCTCGTCGCTGTCTTTATATCAGCGCTGAGTGCCGCCACGCTAGTGAAGTCCGTGACGCAGAACAACCTGTTCTCAGTCATAGGTGGTTTTCGGGAGTACTCAGTGGTGCTTAGTGCGGAGCCATTCCTTATACTGCTCGTACTGTTAATAGGGGCCAAAGGCGTGAGTGACTTGAAGAGCTTGATTGGGTTAGCGCCTGTGGTGTTGACGGCGTACGTCATGACCGCGCGAATACCCTTCGACATAGCTGAGGCTGAACCTGAGATAGCTTCAGGAATAATGATAGAGTTATCGGGACCTCTCCTAGCCGCTAATGAGTTATCCCTCCTAACACGAAGGTATGTCATGGCGGCATTACCAGCGTACCTCTTCCTCCCATGGTTCGTTGCGAACCCCTTACTGAGGATCGGGTTAGGGCTTGCCTTAACGCTACTGACTTGGGTTATCTTCGCCGTTGTGGCTGTCCTGCTGGGTAGGACTAGGGCTGCCGTGATGCTTAAGGGAACCACAGCCGCTGCTCTCGCGTTAACCTTACTATTCATAATTGTGGAGAGTGTTCCTTATGGGTGAGCAGAGCAAGTACCTGCCGGAATGTCCTGAAATGGGTGAGGTAGTACGTAAGCTTACTGAGGAGTATGGTGGGCACGTGATTTTCTCTCGGGAGTCTGAGGTCTACGTTGAGGTGCCGCGGCATGAGCTGAGGGATGTCGCTAAGTACCTCTATAGCTCGGGGGCGTTCTTGAAGACCTGTGCGGCCGTTGATGAGCGCCCACTCAACCGTTCCTTCGCGCTGTACCACATATTCGGCATGGATTCGAAGGGCTATGACGTAATAGTGAAGGTAAGCGCCCCGGAGGACGACGCTTGGGTGCCCAGCATAGTCGACGTGGTTCCAGCAGCGGATTGGTGCGAGCTTGAAGCACGCGACATGGTGGGAATCGAACTCAAAGGTAGGAGGCTAGTCCGCAGGTTAGTCCTTCCTGAGGACTGGCCTGAGGACATACACCCGCTCAGGAAGGAAGTCCCCCACGATTTCAGGCCACCATCAGTTAAGGCGGAATCCGAGTTCCGCCCGCCTGAAAGAGGCATACCCATAGGGCCGTACCACCCAGTGCTTCACGAACCCGAGTACTTTGAACTCCTCGTTGAGGGGGAGACCGTAGTCGACGTTTACTACAGAGGTTTCCACGTCCACAGAGGCATTGAGAAGCTAGGTGAGTCCCCGAGGTTTACGTATCAGAAGATACCGTTCCTAGCCGAGAGGATCTGCGGCATATGCGGGTTCGTGCATTCAACCTGCGCCATAATGGCTATGGAGAAAGCCGCTGGGCTCAGGCCGCCAGAGAGGGCTGAGTTCATTAGGACGATCGTGCTTGAGCTTGAGAGGATCCATAGCCACCTGCTCTGGGTCGGTGTCGCAGCACACGTCCTAGGTTACGACGCGGGCTTTATGCACACATGGAGGGTCAGGGAACCAGTAATGATTCTCTCCGAACTCATAACGGGTAGCAGGAAGACATACGGCTTAAACCTGGTGGGTGGCGTTAGAAGGGACATAGACAAGAACAAAATGGAGAAGATCATGAAGACTCTAGACAGGGTTGAGAAGGAGTTTAAGGAACTAGCTAACCTCCTTGTCTCCGTGCCCCAGATACGTAGGAGGGCGCAGGGCACTGGCGTGCTGACCAGGTCTGAGGCTAGGGCTTTAAGCGTCGTCGGGCCGGTGGCGAGGGCTTCAGGCCTTTACCGCGATGTCAGGAAGGACTACCCATACTTAGCGTATGAGGAGGCATCCTTCAAGGTCCCGCTCTATACCGAGGGCGATAACCTAGCTAGGGTGCTTGTTAGGGTGGAGGAGGTCTTCGAGAGTATCAGCATAATAAGGCAGCTACTGGATAAGCTACCTGGAGGCCCTATAATGCATGAGAAGTGCTCAGCGATAATACCTGTGGACGAGCTAATACCTCCTGGTAAGTACGCCGTAGCAGCTATCGAGGCGCCGCGTGGCGAGGACGTTCACTTCCTAATGACTGGGGAGGGCAGGCCTTACAGGTGGAGGGTTAGGGCCCCCACCTACCAGAACATACCTGCGTTGAGGCCCATGCTCAGAGGCGATCCCTTAGCCGACGCGCCATTAACGATCGCCAGCATAGATCCTTGTTTCTCGTGCACTGACAGGGCCCTCGTGATCGACGTGAGGACCGGGAGGGCCCGGACGATTAAGCTATGGGATGGAGGTGTCGGTACGTGTCGATTATGAAGTTACTCAGCATAGCGGCTAGGGCTAAGGTAGTCACTAGGAGATACCCATTCGAACCCCCCGTAGTTACTGAGGGGTTCAGAGGTAAGATTGAAGTCGACCCCAAGCTTTGCTGGGGCTGTGGCGTATGCACTAGGATATGCCCGCCCAACGCATTGACGCTTAAGAAGCGGGAGGACGGCACCCTAGTGCTTTCGTACTTCATGGGTAGGTGCATATTCTGCGGCATGTGCGCTGAGGTATGCCCGCGAGGAGCGATAACGGTTACGAAGGAGTTCGAGCTCGCGTCACTGACCGCAGAAGATTTAGTTAGGAACGTTAAGCATGATGTGGTTAGGTGTAGGATTTGCGGGCGCGTCATAGGTCCTGCCGTGGAGATGAGGGAAGCGACTAAGAGTGTGGGTGGGGCAGAAGCCAAGTATTACGACCTCTGCCCTGAGTGCCGTAAGCTCGTGGTTGCCCGCGGAATAATGACTAAGGTGGGTGTTAGGCCTTGAGCGGAGATAGCTCGAAACTCCTGGCTAAGGCCCTCACCAGGCTAAAGAGAAGTATATGGGTGTTCCACCTTAATACAGGGTCATGCAATGGTTGCGACATAGAGGTTCTGGACGCGCTAACACCTTACTTCGACGTCGAGAGGTTCGGCATAAAGCTAGTTGGTTCCCCAAGACACGCTGACGTCTTCCTCATGACTGGCCCCGTCACTCGCGAAACCCTACCTAAAGTGTTAAGGGCGATTGAATCCATGCCCAGACCCCGCCTGATCCTAGCCCTAGGGTCATGCGCCTGCGGAGGCGGGATATGGTGGGACACGTACTCCACGATAGGCGGGTACGGGAAACTCAAGGAAATACTGGAGAAGAGAGGCGTCGTAGTCGACCGCGTAGCATACGTGCCGGGATGCCCCGTCAGGCCAGAAGCAATAATCTACGGAGTGCTGGTGCTGTTAGGTGCCGTGAAGCAGAAGGTAAAGCACGAGGAGGTTAAGGCAGGTGGCTAATGAACATGTCCTAGTCCTAACATGTAAGGTGGTGCCAAAAGCACTCAAAACCTACAGGCACTTCGAAGCCGAAATAGCCGTATGCAGGAAAGCAGCCTGCCTAAACCTAGATGAACTCCCTGAAGAAATCATCAGGAAACTCCGCCTCACAGGCGCGGCCGTAATCACGGCCATGCCCGACTGGGGAACAGGGATCCTCCCACCATTCAAGGAAGGTACAGAATACCTCCGCCTAGTACTCAGCAAGAAATGCTAATCCTAACAAGCAAACACCATGAAGCTAAAGTAAGCACTTGAGGAGGAAACGGCAATATTTAATCGTTCTATATCTTTTAATGAATTAGGGAGTACTGTCTTGGAGACCATAGTGCGTGAAAGCCTGGAAATAATGTTAAGGAAAGTTAACAGGGACATTGCCGTCACCGAATCCAGACTCCAGCGGATGGCTATCAGGCTCGGCGCAAGTGACTGGAGAGAGTTAGAGAAAGTGTTTGCCGGGAGGAACGTTGATAACCCTGAAGTAGATATGCTGTGGCCGGAATATCTTTACCTACGGGAACGACTTGAGGAACTCAGGAAGCGCAAGAAAGATATACTAGCAATGCTGGCGAGGTAAGGCGCACTGACTAAATTACATCGTATATTAGACTTAGTTAACAGGTTTCTAGGCGAACTTAACCCGGTTATTAGGGTTATTGAACATTACATTATTCATGATCGAGACACGGAATACGTAAACATACGAGTACGTCTTCCACAGATAAATACAGTGATAATAATACGCGAGTACTGGCGAAATGAATCTCTTATTGCGTATGGTTACTACATACGTGTCAAGGATTACGAAGAGTGGTGGGATAATAGGCCCCATCACCCCGAGGTACCTACTTACCCACACCATAAGCACCTAGAGGGGGAGATCTACCCTCTTCAAGATCCCTCTCTAGAGAGCTTCTTGAAGAGGACGAAGAAGCTTCTATGTAGCAAGCTACAATGAATGAAGAATTACTACACCACCTAACAATATTATGATAACAGTACCGACGAATATGTAAACACCTTAGAAACAAGGTAGAGACACCTTATGAGAGTAAAGGGTAAAAACCTAAAGTTCTGAGCTTAATTCTCGTTTAATTACTGTTAAAAGAGGTACTAATGCTAGCCCAAGCTCCCTTCCAAGGCTTGTTAGTCCGTAGCGCACTTTGGGTGGTTTGCTTTTGGAGTCAATATTTCTAGTCACAATTCCTTTTTCCTCAAGAATTCCTAATTTATCTGAAAGGACTCTTGAACTAATACTGAGGATCCTCTTAAGCTCGTTAAAGTTGGTTCCACCCTTAATGTATAACGTGTAAATTATTTCAGGCACCCACTTAGACAGCACTGTTCTCAGTAGGGGTGTGAGTGCTTGAAGTTCCCTCATAAGATCATTAGTGCTTACGTCTTTAATGCATTTGCTTTCTAAGTGGTCTCTAATCCTTTCTATGAATTCATAGACGATGCCATCTAAGTTACCTGAACCACACTTAGTACCCTCATCCATACTTCTCACCTTATTAGCTAGTGTTATCTTAACATTAAATGTGATAGTTAAACCGCACTACGAAGGGCCTGGTGATGAAGAATGATATTAGTTACTGGTGGAACAGGGTTCATAGGCAGTCACCTCGTTGAGCATCTTCTTAGTAAAGGTGAAGACGTAAGAATCCTCGTAAGGAACCCCTCGAATCTTAGGTGGGTGGAGCCATTAAGAAGTAAGATAGACATTGTTGCCGGGGATGTAACTAATAAGTCAACTCTCAGGGAGGCATTTAGAGACGTTGATGAAGTGTATCATTTAGCTGCCATGTTCAGGCATGGAGTGGATCCTGGGCTTGTTTGGAGGGTGAACTATGAGGGGACGAAGAATATTGTTGATGAGTGCTTAAGAAATGATGTGAAATTACTGCATGTTAGCACGGTTGGAGTACTTGGCCCCGCAGACTCTAAGCCATTAGATGAAAAAGCACCATTAAGCCCTAACCAAAACCCCTATGCAAGGTCCAAAGCTGAGGCGGAAAAATACGTTGTCAGGAAGTGTAGGGAAGAAGGGCTAAGGGCGGTTATTGTGAGGCCAGCATTTGTTTACGGTCCTCGAGGAACGTATGGCCTAAATCTCCTTATAGACATGATAATTACCGGTAAGCTTAGGATGGTTATCGGGAATGGTAGGAACTACATACATCCAATACATGTACGGGACCTAATTGAAGCACTCGTTATAGTTATGAGTAAAGGAGGAAAAGGTGAAATCTACATTGCCGCTAATGAAAAACCAGTGAAGCTTAGGGAATTCATAGAATTAGTGTCAAGGTTCGCGAACAGAAGGGTTCACTTTGGCCTCCCACCATTCATCGCCAGATTAATACTCACGTTTCGTGGGGGTATTGGGGGAAGCAGTGCTCGGGAAACAGTAATGCTCTTCACTAGGAACTGGTTCTATAATGTTGAGAAGCTGAGGTCAATCGGTTGGAGGCAAAGAGTCTCCATTAACGAAGGAGTTGAAGAAACAGTACGTTGGCTGAGTTCAAGGAAGCTACTATCATGACGGTCTTATCTCTCGTTACTAATGCGAAGAGTTGCTAGTTACGCCTGCCTGGGTAGTGAAGGCCCCTTAGACGTGACCTTGAACCATTATGGGGGTCCCGGAATAGGTACCCTGGAGGCTTCATAGGGGGTGATGCGGCGATAAGATGTATCGACGGTTCCGTCATAGTTGAATGAAAATTATTTTTCCGAATCGGGAATAGGCTGTTTCATCTTTAACGATTTTTAAAGTTTTGAACGCTGGTAAATACTTGATGTGTGTGTTCGATGACCCGTTCTGCGGTGGGATGTGCTATCTCTCAGATAGGGGGTTCTCCCCGACCGAGCCCCATGAGGTGCGGGCGAAGCCAATGAACCCGCACCAAGGGCTAACTCCCTTCACGGAACTGAGAGTGTTGAAAACCATCTAGAAGTACCGTGAGGGGAGAAACGCTAGGTCAACCGATATTAGGGATTTAGTTCAGGTAACTTTAATGGGGATGGAGAACTCGTCTTTCTTCATTAGGCCCTTTTTGCAGGTTATCTTTAGTAGCCATTTGGAGTAGCTTATTCCTGTGCTGAAGGATGGTATCGCGCCTTCAGGGATGTTGATTTCGAAGGGTATTTCGTGCTTTATTTGGGGTGCGAGTGTTATGTTCTTGGCTATTACTTTCTTATTTGACGTTTTCGTGAAGTTGATGTAGTTGCAGTTCTCTGCATTTGTGTCAATGGTGTTTTTGTCGATGCATACGTTGTTTATAACTTCAATCATGAGTTCGTTACAATGGTCGCTACGGGAGCCTCCTTCAATGCCTAGCTGCAGGATACCCCCGACCGCTGTGCCGGGCCTGAGGTGTTCGGGTAGTAATACCGTTGTGGACTTATCGCCTAGTCTGAATCTCTTAGCTGTGATGGGGCCGGTGATATGGTTGTTACTAATGATAACCCTTCTTTCGGTCTGTTGAGATCGGAGAGTTCCTCTCGCTTCAGCCCTTAAGTACCATTCGACCTCAAGCATCTCTCTCGTTCCGGAATGCGGAGCGTCTAGGGGGATGTCGAGACCCCCAGAGTAAACGTAGCTACCTTTACGTATTCTTGTATTGCTGATCAGGACTTGCTCCTCACTGAACAAGGTTATCGAAAAGTCAGCTTCCCTCGAGTACTCCTCCTCGTCCTCACCCTCCCTATACCAGCAGGTGGTCTTACCCTTCAGAATCCCTCACTAACTCAACCCTAAGCTCCTTTAAGTCAACGTCCTTCGCCGCATCCACCCTCACCTTATAGGTTAGGCTCTCCCCAGGCGCATATGAAGCCTTATCAACCATCAGGAAGAGCTTCACCGGGTTCCTCAGTATGGATCCAAACACCATTCCATAGCACCTTTCTCTTCAGATACGTTAGATATCACTAATAAATACTTTTATTTCTCTCTAACTGATTAACTGCTTATCATAGGTAATTATACCCTCTACAAGATCATTACTCAAGAAGCTGGAAAGCGTCAGATATTGATGAGGGGGATGAGGTTAATGACCTCTAATACCTTGCATACAGATTATCTGCTTATTCTGCTTATTTTGAGTACTAATCTTAGTGTGTTCCTCTTACTTTCCTGAGAATAGTGAAGGTAAGGGCCCGATGTATGTTGTGATTATTGTTAGCCATATTAGGAGGGCGTAGTTAATCAGTGCTACTGCGGCTAGCGCGTCGAAATCGCTGAAGGTCTCAGACTTAAGACCCACGAATATCCCTGAGAGCCCTGAGAACCATGTTAATGCGAACGTCACTCCCTCACCCACCAACGTCATCACCTTCCCATTCGCTAATGTTACCCCGATCACGTTAGCTAGTGAGTACTTCCAGTACACGGGTATCCCAACTATCGAGGTTAGCGTGTAGGCATAGACGAAGAGGGAGAAGGCCGTTGCTATCACTGTTGAGGCCAGCCCCACGAGGTTCCCCTTACCCCTGGTAACCCATAGCGCTATGTAAGCTATGGTTGACGCGTAGATCCCGACCTTAATGTAGTCCCATAACGCGCTTGAGTACGCTAGGAAGGGGATTTTCCACGGTAGCTCCACACTCTTACCTATTATGTGGAGGCACGCCATAAATATCAGGAAGAGCGTTGCGCCCGCAGCAGCGTCCCTAGCACTCCCCAATAGGGCAACACCATTTAAATTTACTAATTAGAGGTATATAACAACGCGTCCACCGAAGCTAAAACACTAAGCAATAGAAGTACTACGCATTACGCCTCCAGACGCCGTAACACATGCTTCTAAGGCGCCTAGAAAAACATGACGTCTTCACTAAGCACATCCACAGCGGACCGCGACTTAAACCTAATTTACTGGGGTTTAACGTAATCGCACACATGCCTAGCTCTATGTTCCTTAAGCGATGTTAGCTTCCTCAGTAACTTTTCATCAGCGGTGTAGAACTCTGTGTTCAGTTCTTGCGCAATTATTAAGTAGCATGCGTCGTAGACCGTGACATGGTTCCTCATTCCGTACTCTAGAGCCTTGGTTAGGCGTTCATCTGTGATCTCTACAAACATGACTTTAGATTCGAACAGTAGGTTCAGGGCTAGGGTTGCCTCGGCTGGAGCGAGTATACCTCTGTTCACGTATTTTCTTAGAGTATTGCTGAACTCTAGGAGTGCGTAGGCAGGTACCGCAACGTTTACGTATCCTCGAATATGATCGTCCCGAATCTTCTTCGCACAATCACTGTACTTTTCCGGGATAAACCACTTAACGAGAACGTTTGAATCAACAACTACCCTCATCAACCTTCATCCCTGTCTTCCCTGATTAGCTCTGCCGCGAGGTTTTCCTTTATAGGCTTAATTCTCGCCATGAAGTCGTCGATCTCCTTAATCAGCTTCTCAGCTCTTTTCTCCCTCACCAGCTTGGTAAGGAACTTCCTTACCTCGTCAGAGTAGTTTATGCCTAACCTCTCAAGCTCCTCCTTAAGTTCCTTAGGCACCCTAATACCTATGACGACCGTTCTGCCCATGAGTCGTCCCGTTAACGAGTATTTGTCAACAGTTAAATGGTTAACTGATATCGTTTACAGTGATAGGCTTAGTGTTTACGCTTCCATGATATATAGCAACACATGCTCCTAGGGCGTCTGAAGGCGTAGCTCTACAATATCGCCCTCGCTCAATGCGAGGTCACGCCAGTCACTCGGAACGACCTTCACGAAGGGTGCGCCGATAAAGAAGGCTGTGCCGTACACGCGATTATCGTTGAGCATTACGTGGAGTCTTCCCTTAGGTATTGGTAGATGCGCATAAGGCCCTGAGGTGAAATCCACTTGACCAATAACGGCGCCCTTAATCCTTACGCCTGAACCCGCATGTACCGGGTAGTCGGCACTGTTGCGTAGCAGTATGACCCCTACGTGCCCGTAGTAGGGGATGCCTCCCTCCATAACACCTAACGCGTTACCGGTGCTCACGGTTAGCGCTGGTAACGTGCTACCTGAGTGGGGCTTAAGGATCACGTACCTGTCCCTCATGATTAAGTCGACAATGTATTTCTGCGGGCCCAAACCTAGGTCCACATTATTCCTTAGGAAACTCACTAGGTCGCTATGAATGCGTAGCCTAGCACATCCCCTAGCCCCTACGAAGTTGTTCCTCGACCTGATTTCGAGGTGTAGGTGGGGATCCGTCCACTTGAAGAATGTGGGGCTCCACACTAACTCACCTAGTGGGTCTCCTACGGAGACCGACTCGCCCACGTTTAGGTTTGGCTTAACGTGGAGGATCCTAACGTAGGCGTCACCGCTTTTGAACCCAAGTACGTGCTCACCACCGATTACCTTATGGAAGAGTAGTTTCCCTTCGATAGGTGATAGAGCCTCACGCTCTCCTCTAGGCGGGTATATGTCGATTGCCGCTAAGCGGTGGTGAGCGTAGTATGGGCTGTTAGTGAAGCTCAAGTAGTGGCGCTTGGGTAACCATACTTCAACACCAAGTGCCTCGCATACCTTAATTCCCGTGCCTTCTCCCTCCAAAATGGCATGGTTAAGGTATTTAGGGGTTCCTCACTATGGTGTGTCGGTGTTGCCTATTGTGTTGCGTGTGTATAACACGTTGAGCAGGGAGGTAGAGGTTTTCGAGCCCTTCGAGCCTGGGCTAGTTAAGATGTACGTGTGTGGTCCAACAGTCTACGACTATAGCCACTTAGGGCATGCTAGGACGTACGTGGCGTTCGACGTCATCAAGCGGTACTTGAGGCTGAAGGGGTATGACGTCATACACGTGCAGAACATCACGGACATAGACGATAAGATCATCAGGAGGGCTAACGAGGAGGGTGTCTCATGGAGGGAGATAGCTGACAGGTACACCAAGGACTACTTAGAGGGACTAGAGAAGCTGAACATACACGTCCACATACACCCACGCGTCTCCGACCACATACGCGAAATAATAGAGTTCATTCAAGCCCTCATAGACGCGGGCTACGCTTACGTAGCCCCATCCGGTAGTGTGTACTTCGACGTGGACAAGTTCGATGACTACGGGAGGCTAAGCGGGAGATTATCGAAGGAACTGTGGGGGCAAGAGGAGGGCTTCGTTAAGGAGAAAAAACACCCCTACGACTTCGCGCTATGGAAAGCCGCTAAGCCTGGGGAGCCGTGGTGGGAGTCGCCTTGGGGTAGGGGCCGGCCTGGGTGGCACATCGAGTGCTCCGTCATGAGTTCGAAGTACTTGGGTAAGCGCTTCGATATCCACGGCGGTGGTCAAGACCTCATATTCCCGCATCATGAGAACGAAAGAGCTCAAAGCGAGGCGAGGTTCGGTATTAGGCCTTGGGTGAAGTACTGGCTTCACACAGGTATGTTTAGGTTAGGCGGGGAGAAGATGAGTAAGAGCCTAGGCAACATCGTGACCCTTAAGGAGGCGTTCAAGAAGTGGAGACCTGAAGTTATAAGGCTCCTCTTCGCGACAGTACACTACAGGAAGCCCGTGGAGATGACGGAGGAGTCCCTCAAGCAGGCTGAGAGGTCCTTCAGCAGGTTAGTAAGTACTGTGGAGCTCCTGAAGAAGCTCATGCAGGAGGTCGAGCCTAATCACTCACTCAGCGAAGAGCAATTACGCGTGCTTAACGCAATAAGCGAGGTGAGGAAGGGGTTCTACGATGCCATGGACGACGACTTCAACGCAAGCAAAGCGTTCGCCCACGTGTACGAGCTAACCACCATAGTCTTCAGGGACCTCAGCCAGAAGCCCTTCGCGGCAGGAGTGCTGAGGGCTTGGGAGGTGCTGAGGGAATTCAATGAGGTTCTAGGGGTGCTTGACAAGTACTTCGCTGGCGGTGAGGGGAGCGACGAGTTAGTTCGTAAGCTAGTGAACCTGATAGTGGAGGTGAGGCAGGAGTTCCGCAGGAGGAAGGAGTGGGAGATCGCTGACAGGATACGCTCCGAGCTAGCGGCGCTAGGCATTAGACTGATGGATAAGAAGGACAGGACTGAGT
>WAOL01000054.1 GCA_015521295.1 Desulfurococcales archaeon | reverse complement strand
GTATAAGGTGCGCCACGGGTTCAAGATAGGGACAGTAATAGGCGTTATCTTAATATTTCTAGCAATATGGTACGCTACTATTAATGCCAGTTACTTCAAGAGCATAACGTTCTTAACTGACATGCATAACTGGATGATAATACTACTGATTTACATCATAATAGCGGCATCCCTGCCCGTGTGGGTGCTACTACAACCTAGGGACTACCTTAACGCCTACATATTGTGGGCAAGCCTAGCCATAGGTGGCGGAGCCCTGATATGGTTGGCTATCCAAGGTCAAGGAGCTATGAGCACCCCTGCCTTCACATCATTCACTGCCAACGTAGTCGGTGGAAAGCCGTCACCTTTCTGGCCGACAATACCGTTAGTAATTGCCTGTGGCGCCCTGTCAGGGTTCCACTCGCTGGTGGGTTCCGGCACCAGCTCCAAGCAACTGGACAAGGAGGTTCACGGCCTCCTAATAGGTTATGGAGGGATGCTCACGGAGGGCTTCCTATCAACCCTAGTGATCGGTAGCATGGGTGCCTATCTAGCTAACGCACTCCTGGACCCTGCCGTTAAAGCCACCGCCTTGAAGAAGGCGGCTGCTTTAATAGGGAAGGCCATGGGTGTTAGCTCCGTGAATGCTAACACCTACAGTGCCTTCGTACATAAGTTAGTAAGCGACGCATCCTTCATGGGTACGTGGTATGCTCCATTCATGAGTAAGGCTAAGTGGGTAGCTATACCCTACAGCTACGCGTACGCCGTGAATCATGCCTTTGGTGCTTCAGTAACGGCTATGGCTATATTCGCCACCCTATGGGTAACTGCTTTCGCTCTGACATCGCTCGACACTGCCACTAGGCTCGGCAGGTATGCGTGGCAGGAGCTAATGGAGCCGTTACGGAGTAGGTCAGAGAGTGCGTACAAGGTGCTGTCGAATAAGTGGTTAGCTGCGTTAATAATAGCGTGCTTGGGCATAGCCCTAGCATGGGGTGGTGGTTTCCTAGTTATATGGCCAGCCTTCTCCGGCATGAACCAGTTGCTGGCAAGCCTAGCCCTAATGACGGTATCTGTTTGGGTTGCTAAGGTACAGAAAGCAGGTGGATTAGGTAAAGCGTTAACCATAGCCCCAGCAATCTTCCTATGGATCACAGTAACCATAGCACTAATATGGTTCGATGCGGTGGTAATACCGCCAACTATGGCTACAGCACCGTTCAAGGGAATAGTTGTTGGCGCGACGACAGCTATAGGTGTCATACTGAACCTCTACCTCTTTGCTGAGTGGATAAGGGCTTTAAGGAGGAAGGAAATACCTGAGGCCTAAGCGTCAGGCTGAGCTTAATGCTAAGTTTTTAAGTCACCGCCTTCCCTCCCAAGTTAAGAGTACTGTCGCTACACGTTTAACCCATCAATCAGTTAAGTATGTAGTGGTGACGTACCATGCCCGACTTCGGCGATGAGTTGAGGAAGCGTGTAGCTAACTTAATCAAGGTTATTTCTGAAACATTCAAGGCTAAAGGAACGGAATACATAGAGCTTGAGTTAAGGGAGTTAGAGAACATATTTGCGTTAATAGTGATGGGATCATTCATAGGTCTGCCATCGCCCCCCACAACAGTGTCACTGCGACTCCTCCCCCACATGGGGCGTGAGTTACTGATAATGAGTTCAGTCTCAAGAAGGCTGGACGACATGCTGGGCGAGATGGCCGGGATGTTCGATATTACGTGATCTAGGGGGTGGCTGACCATGGTTGCTCAGGGATTCAAGAAGCCTTCTTTCCCCCTGTACTTCTTCATGGGCAAGGGCGGGGTAGGCAAAACCACTAGTTCAGCGGCCTTCGCCCTTTACCTCGCTAAGCTAGGGAGAAAGGTTCTGATAGTCTCCCTTGACCCCGCTCATAACTTAGGTGATGTCCTAGGTGTTAAGCTTGGTGAAGAACATACTAAGGTTTCTGAGAACCTATGGGCATCTGAAATAGACTTCGATAAAATGGTTAAGGACTACATGAGGTCCCTTGCGGATAAGGTTAAGGACATGTATGGGTACCTGAAAATATTCAACCTAGAGGGCTACGTTGACACGCTGAGGTACTCGCCCGGTGTGGAGGAGCATGCCACCCTAGAGAAGATTAAGGAAATAATCACGCTGAACCAGAGGAAGTGGGGTTACGAGGTAGTGATCTTTGACACGCCCCCTACTGGATTAACTGTCCGCATCATGGCCCTACCAGTGATAACGCTGGTGTGGCTTGATAAGCTAATGGAGTTAAGGCTAGCTATATTGGGCAGGAGGAAGATGCTTGAGCGCTTCACAGGGCAGAAACCGAAGGTCGTCATAGGGGGTAAGGAAGTTGAGGTGGCGACCGAGCCGGAAGAGGACCCGGTCTATAAGGAGTTAAAGACCATGAAGGAGGAGGTGACGTGGCTTAAAGAAGCGCTAACTGACCCAGCAATAACGTCTGTGGTGATGGTCGTTAACCCCGAAGTCCTCCCGGTCCTTGAAGCTGAGCGTGCCTGCACCTTCCTGCGGAAGGTAGGTGTTCCGGTGAAGCACGTGATCGTGAACAAGGTTCTGCGGCTGAGGTCCGTGCCTGAGGAGCTTAGGGAGAGGATGAGGGAGGAGGAAGAGGCGCTTAAGCTTATTGAGGAGAAGTTCCGGGGAATAGCGAGGCATGAAATACCTTACTTGCCGTGGGAGCCTAGGGGTGTGGATAAGCTCTTACGTGTGGCCGAGTACTTGAAGGGTATGTTTGGAGGTTAGGGAGTGGATGGTGGATATTTTCACGGACATAATAGTGATATCGATAGTGCTCGCCGGTCTGTCAATGTTTCAGTTCTTTAAGGGCAGGAAGATAAACCTGAACCTCATGTACTTCTCCATGAAGAAGGCTGAGGAAGCGCTTCACCCCGTGGATAAGGACTACACGTTAGTCGGCATATACACTGGGTACTCAGCGAAGTACATCCTGAGGGGGCTTGTGGAGGAGGCTGAGCTAGTGGTGCTCCTTATGCCTAGGCAGGCACTCCTCTACTACCCGATAGCGCTGATAACATCGCGCTTCGACCGCTTCTACCTCCGGCTGGTGTACAGGGGTAGGGTTGGTGTTGAGGCGCATGTGATTAAGTCAGGCTACTACAGGTTGGGGATTAAGAGGACGATAAGGGGTTACGAACGCTTGGGTAAGGAGGAGGTGGTGATTGACGGCGTTAAGTACCACGTACTGTACACGTCCAAGGATGCCGCCCTAAAGCTCCTCGACTGGGTCAAGAGGCAGAGCAAACCCACGTTAATTAATCACGTCGCCTTAGTACCAGCGAACAACTCACTGTACCTAGCCGCTAAGCTTGACGTTGACCACTATAAGGGGCTGGTGGAGTCAGCCTACTACTTAGCGAGGTCACTAACAGATAGGTTCGTCGAGACGTGAGGAAATCCCCTCAAGCTCAATCACTTAAGGGGTAAGCCCAAGGAACCTCCTTAGCCCACCCTTGAGCCCGCATCACCGCCGCCCTCCACCCTCTCCTTAACTTAAGCCTCTCCTCCTCATCAATGCGTGGCTCGAAGACCTTGCTCGGCTTCCAAAGCCTTCTGATCTCGCCTAAGCCCCGCCAGAAACCTATGGCTAGGCCTGCCAGAAACGCCGCGCCTAGCGTAGCCACCTTGAGGGTTTCGGGCACGACGACGCGGAAACCGAGCACGTCGGCCTGGAACTGCATTAACCAGTCGTTACTGGCTACCCTACCATCGACCCTTAGCTCCCGGAACCTCATCCCTAGGTCGGAGCTCATGGCCTCAACGACGTCTGCGGTCATGTAGGCTATGGACTCTAGAGCAGCCCTAGCTATGTGTGCCTTACCGGTGCGGTCAGTCATCCCTATCAGCACGCCCCTGGCATGCATGTCCCAGTACGGGGCTCCCAGCCCCGTGAATGCGGGCACGAAGTATATTCCCTCGTTGCTTTCAACGCTCTTCGCGAGCCTGGTTGCCTCCTCCTCATCCTCAACAATCCTAACGACTTTCTTCAACCACCTAAGCACGGCGCCCGCCACGAATATGGATCCCTCCAAAGCGTAAGTAACCCTGTTACGCTCAAGCGAGTAGTAAATCGTTGTCAGGAGGCCTGACCTAGACTCAACGGGCTTATCACCCGTGTTAACCAACACGAAGTTCCCGGTACCGTACGTTGCCTTAATATCGCCTACGTCAAAAGCAGCGTGTCCGAAGAGAGCGGCCTGCTGATCACCTATTATGGCGCAGACAGGGACCTCAGCTCCATTAAGGAGCGTTTGACTTACGTGAGGCCCAACATACCCGTAAACTGCGGATGAAGGCATAGGCACCGGTAAGGCGTTCTGAGGTATCCTGCCCTGAACCTCGAGGAGTTCGGGGTCCCAGTCAAGCCTGTATATGTCGAAGAGCATAGTTCTTGATGCGTTGGAATAATCAGTCACGAACGCCCCGCCAGCCCAGGGGGTGGCGACGTCCCTCCCTCCCCTCGTTAAGTTCCAGACGATCCAAGAATCAACGGTTCCGAAGAACGCCTCACCCCTCGCAGCGCGCTCCCGGAGACCCTCCACGTTCTCAAGCAACCACCATATCTTAGTACCAGTAAAGCACGGGTCAGGTATTAACCCTGTCTTAGACCTGATTAGCGCTGCGTGCCTCTCCCTCAACCTCTCCGCGAGCTTCGTGGACCTCCTACACCGCCAAGCTATGGCGTTGTATAGCGGTCTCCCGCTTCTGGGGTCCCACACGACAACGGTCTCACGCTGGTTAGCCACACCAATAGCAGCTATCCTCGCGGGGTCTACACTGGAAGCCTTGATTACCTTAGCTATCACCGCCTTAACATTCCACCAGATCTCGGTGGGGTCGTACTCAACCCACCCGGGTCGAGGGGTTATCTGCTCGTGCTTCCTGTAGGCGTAGGAAACCATGCGACCCTCATTATCAATTAATGCGGCATGAGTCCCGGTAGTACCCTGATCAATAACTAGGATTAAGTCCTTGTCACTCTCCTTAATCAAATCAGTGCATCCCAATGAACCTATGGTGAGTTCGGAAATTATGTGTTACTTAATGGTGCCTATCAAGGCAAACCACGTGAGGACCGTAACGATGACCGCGATAAGTGTGCCTAGAATGAGTTCCTTCGTGGTATGTGCCTTAAGGCATAACCTAGCAAAGCCGACGGTGGGTACGAGGACGTAGAGCATGGAGTAAGCCGCACCGAAAGCAAGAACCATGAATGTTGTTGGACCCGCCACTCCCGCAGCATGCACGCTCACCTTTTCCATAAAGGTCACTAACAGTATGGATGCGGTTACAGCGGCGTAAGCGAAGGCAAACACCGCGAGTAACCAGTCTCCGAGCACCGTGAAGACCAACCCGCCAACCGTGTGCGACGCTACGGCAGGAACGAAGTAGACGGGCCTGTCAGATCTCTTACTAACGAACACGTCAACTTTACCCTTAGCGACCCCAGCCAGCACAGCAACGATTGGGGCAACACCAAGAAAGACGAACGCCGTTACCCACTCCAGCACATTAAAGCGGGACCTAACCCACAACATATACCACGCAAGCACGGTAGCGTACACAGGCGCTGAGAGAACGTACGAGACAACCTTCGAGAAGGTCTTCAGCACGTCGCTACATTCCACATTAGCTCGACCCATAATGATGGTCTTAGCTCGCTGTTAAAATCCTTCCTTTTTAAAAAGCACTCACAGCTTGATCCTCAAGTCAGCTACGAACTCCTTGACGCGACTCAGCAATCCCTCACTAACGTTCAGATCTATGTTAAGCGGCGTGACAGTAATGCATCCCCTCTCATAAGCCGCCACGTCAGTGCCTTCCTCAACCCCGCTCCTCAACCCGTAGAGCCAGTAGTATGTTCGACCACGCGGGTCTATACCGCGCCTGTACGCAGCCCTCCACCTAATCCTCGCAGCCCTCGTAACCTCGACACACCCATTCGGGTGGGGCGGTATGTTAACCGAGAGGAGGTCAACGCCCTCAGGTAAGCCCTCATCTAATACCTTCTTCGTCAGGTGGGACGCTACCTTAACGATCACATCCCGCAGTATGGGGTTCTCGAAGCCCCTGAAGCTATCTACGCCTGCTGAGAACGCTATGGAGGGTATGCCCATTAATGCGGCCTCTATCGCGACCGCTAATGTTCCACTATAGAATATGTGTTGGAGTGAGAGGTTATCCCCGACATTAACGCCTGAGAGCACCACGTCCGGCCTGAAGCCCAGTACCTCCACGGCCAGGTGAAGTGCGTCTATTGGGGTCCCGTCAGTTACGTAGACTGTCCTGCCCCCGTACAGCTTCTCCACGTACCTGAGGGGCCTGCTGAACGTTATTTCCCTCCCCGTCGCGGAGCGCGGGAACTCCGTGGAGGATATGAGCACGTCCCCTAACGAGTCAACCGCGTCAGCTAGCAAGTAGAGGCCGGGGCTGAGGTAACAATCATCGTTACTTACCAGTATGCGCTTAACCATACGTCACCACCCGATTAACGCGGCATAATAAAAATTTCGTGTTTTAACGCCTTACTCTAGATAGTAGCAACAAATTAAACCTTAACTGCAGGTAATGTAATTGAGAGGTGATTATTAATTGACCCTAGAGCGTAAGCACGGCAGAAACGAAGACGAGCGATACGTGTTCGGCATCCCGGAACTTGATGAAGCTTACGCCGAAGCCCTAGAGCCAGGAACGACGCTCCTGATAGCTGGGCACCCCGGCGCAGGTAAGACAACCTTCGCCGCAACCATATGCTACGCAAACGCGTTAAGGGGCAAGCCCTGTCTCTACGTGTCCTTCAATGAACGCTATGACAAGTTCGTAAGCCAGATGAGTAAGTTCGGCATGGACTTCGAGAGACTCAAGGAGGAAGGGCTCTTCAAGTTCATTAGGGTCCCCGTCATAGCTGGGGAGGATGTAATTGACGTCCTAGGCGATACTGTAATCAACAACGCAATGAAGCTCAACGCTAAAGTAGTCGTGATCGACAGTACCACCCCCATCTCAAGGGCTGTGAGGGAGTACGGGAAGGGCAGGTCGGTTCTCCAGAACTTCTTCTACGACCTCTCAATGCTGATTCGTGGTCTAGTCATAATGATTGAGGAGCTCCCGCTAGGCATGAAAGCATTACCGATAACTGACGTGGAGTTCGTTGCTGACGCAGTAATCCTAATGAGGCATGAGGTCAAGGAATCACTCCTAGTTAGGTTAATGGAATTCAGGAAGTTCAGGGGAGCGAGGCTAACCGTAGCTGAGGTACCCTTCACAATAATGGAGGGCAAGGGAATCAAGGTCTTCATGCCCCCCGTACTGAATAAGGTGCCTCCACCAAAGAAGGATAGGGAGTACAGGATACCCTGCAGGCTCCTCGAGGAGATCATAGGCCCCATCTACCCGGGCATGACGATAATGGTCGCCACACCGCCGCACGCTAGGAGCTTAGGCCGCATGCTCATACCTTTACTGGCGTTAGCGGTGAGGTACGGACTAAAGGTGGGCGTGGTCTCCTACAGGATATCCTCGGAGGAGGTGCTGGAGGTAGGTAAGTCTCTGGCGAAGAGTATGGGCCTCGACCCCAGGGTAGTGAAGAGGCATGTGAAGTTCATTGAGGCGGTGAACCCTACGGCCTATAGTTTGGGAGAGTTAGTGAATATTGAAATGGACTTAATTGATAGGTATAAGCCAGATGTAATCGTGTTCTTAGCTCCTGAACTGATACCGTCAAGCCCTACAGACAGAGCGTACTTGAGAATGCTTTACAATCAGCTTCTTTATGCTAGGAGCAGGGGCCTACTAGTGATAAGGATAGTGTCGCCCTTAAGTGATGAGTCCTTTGCCGCCCAAGCTGACCTAGCAGACATAGTTGTGAGGCTGAAGTACGTGAGGGACCGTAACACTGGTGAGTTAAAGCAGCAGGTCTTCATCAGCCCTCAGGACAGGCCTCCCAAGTTAGTGGATGAGGAGGCCATGAACCAGTGCATTGAGGAGATCCGGCAGAGGCTCATGAAGTACGTTAAGAAGTGAGGCTCGCTTAAAGATTATCTATCAATGGCTTACTCCCCAAGCACTCAGCCGCCGTAAGTAATAAAGTATCTGACTTTGCTGCGGCCCTAAACACTTCCTGAACGTGTCTCCTCCACCCACGTTCCCGAAGTAAGTGATGATCGTAAATCACTAGCTTAGGTGAACACTCCTCAATTATCCTAACAGCGTTCTCCACAGCTCTCCTTAGGTTAATCCTGTTCAGCATGTAGGGGAATAGGTATGTTGGCGGGCCGTCTAGTATCAGAATGTCTGGCTCCTCAGCAATTATTTGTGAGGCGTAATCTTCTATCATTGGACCCATGAGATCGCTACTGTACATTACCCTGACTCCAGGCATATCTATCAGTACGGGTGTAACCCACCCAGTCCTATCGTACTCGATACCATGGAACCAGGGCGGGAACACCTTAACATTAACGTTACCGAATCTAAACGACTTACTATCACCCCAAACAAGCCTCGTCCCGTCAGGTAGCTCGGCCTCGCATACCCAGGACTCATGCCCCCAAAG
>WAOL01000053.1 GCA_015521295.1 Desulfurococcales archaeon | reverse complement strand
GCGTGACCCGTTAGGCAGAACCTCGAATCTGTACCTATGCATTATCTTAAAGAACTGAAGGTTTGGAGGGTACTTTATCATGTCTGGGTCCGAGAATGTTTGCTCGAATTGCTGAATTGATAAGTGGCCCTGAAATATGAATGCCTTATACAATATGGAGAAAACAGGGAGCAGAAGGAAGAAAATCAGTATGAAGAGCACGAGTATTAGCTGAGTAGTTGTCAGGGAATCGAACTCACGCCTCACGCTTCTCAGTAGATTAGAAAAGCGTGGCATTTATCGTGCCTCGATACAAGTAAAAAATCAGCCTCCTATTAAAGCTTGTAGTTCCTTTTCTACGTTAAGGTATCTCTCCTTAGCAAGCTTAGTCCACTCAGCAATTAACTTGTTCCTGTAATCTACGTTCTTGAATATTTTATCGTTAAGCATCTTGGCAACCTCCATCGTGAAGGTCAGCGTCTTCCCGGTCTCGGGATCCTTGAACTGGAACTTGTCGGGATTCGCTAAGTCATCAATGAGCTTCTCTAGCTGATCCTTGTTTATCTTGCCGTGGAGGTACGCGAGGGCTATCTCCCTCCACACCTTCTGGAGGACATCATGAGCCTGCGTTAGTGTTGCGTAGTAGAACCACCTCATCGAGTGTACGGTTTCTTCAGCAAGCGTTTCATTGAAGTTTATTGTTGTGGCCTTTAATGTCCTTTCATATGCTGCTTTCAAGTCAGGCCTAGCTCTTCCTTGAGGTGTTTCGGTGAACACCTTCGGATTTATAGGCATTCTATTTATCTTTGGATTCATCCAGAGAGCTTGTCCTTGAGGGGATAATACCCACGCGATAAATGCCTGTGCAGCCAAAGGATGCTTTGTTGTGACTAACATTGCTATCGGGTCGCCATTAACTATAGTTCCGTCCTTGGGCAAGATGTACTGACACTCCTTCGGGTTCTGAAGTTGGGCAGTGTATCCGTAGAAATCTATGGTTATACCTACGGCTATATCGCCTCTAATCACAGCGTCTCTGACAAGTCCTGATTGATCGTAAATTCTGGCGTTAGCGGCCATCCTAGTTATTATTTCCCACCCCTTCTCCCATCCATAAATTTGCAGGATTATCTGATACATTCTTGTATTACTAGTACTCTTCGTGGGATCAGCAACGCCGACCATTGGTGTAGGTAACGTAACTGCGAAGTCAGGACTTGCTAGGTCAACCCATTTCTCTGGAGTCGGTAAGCCGTATTCTTGTAGTTTCTTTTTGTTTATTGTGAAGCCGAAAGATGCTATCGCAGCTGCTATCCACTTTATATGACCTTCTTTGTCAGTTTTTATCATAGTGGAGCCAGCAATTTCTTTGGGAATATCCTTCAGCACTTTCATAACGTCACTGCTGTTTATAGTTGCTAGCAGTCCCTCCTGCATTAGAATGTTGAACATTGTGGGTCCGCCGCCCCAAGCTACATCTATGGACTGGCCTCTCTGTGAGGCGTACTTTATGGTGTCTATCCACTGTGTAGGTTCTATAGGTAGCCAGATAATATCCACTATGTGGTACTTCTTTGCTAAGTCCGTCTTCAGAAACTCGACCTTAGCCTGGTCAAGGATGTCGGACGGATGCCTTGTAAGAACCCTAAGTACTATTCCTCCTTGAGGAGTGCTTGTCGTAGTTGTCGTAGTTGTAGATGTTGTTGAGGTAATTGTTGAGGAAGCAGTGCTTGTGGAGGTAGTGGTGGTAGTCGTTGTGGTGGTAGTGCTTGTAGTGGTTGTAGTTGTTGCTGGTGTACTAGTAATAGTTGTGGAGGTGGTTGTTGCTGATGTCGTGGTTGTTGCTGACGGCTTCTGACTACTTAGATACCAAGCTATTCCGCCCAGTACAGCTATAATTATGATAACGATTATGGCTGCTGATGCTGCACGCGAGATTGCACGTCTTGCTCTACGCGACATAATGTCACCATACAATGAATTGCCCGAGCAGTATATAATTTTACATCATCCAGGAGCTTCTGTCTAAATGTTTATTTGATTTGTTTATGTACTGGTGGTCATTTGGTTTACCATAACTGGTGGTCTACATTATTGGTTTACCATAATAAGTTAAGTTACGTTAAGAAGAAAAACATATTAAAACATCTCAAAGTGCATCGAGAATGTTTTGATTAGAGTTTTATTTCGGTGAATTAAATTTTATATTGATGGAATTCATTGAATTGTGTTACGCATGTTATTGACACGGTTTCAACGAAGCCAGATTTATATACCTCACCACCGAAAATATGATACGAACGTTATGAAAGTGTACTATGCATGTGGTGGTGAGGTACGCAATGAAGGGTAAGTTTGTAGCCCTTGTAATATTAGCTCTACTGGCTATAGGCGCAGTAGCATTAACAACATCGGTTTACGCGGAGTCGCAACAAAAGCCCTTAGTAATTGCGATAGCGTTAGGGTTAATGGGTGAGGATCCCTACCTCAAGGCAATGATAGGCAATATAACGGAGGTTAACTGGAAGGTCATTACCGGGGACTTCACTTACGACGACATTAAGGACGCGAAGATGATAATATTCGTCCAGGTTGACACCACATACAATGTAACGGATGAAATGGCACAGGCAATAGCAAAATGGTTTGCCCAGGGCGGTAAGACACTATGGGTGACCGGTGACAGTGACTACAAGGGCGGCGACTATATGAGGATACCCAATACAAACAAGATTCTAGAGGCAGTTGGGTCTCACTTAAGGAATGACAACTGTGAGGTTGTTGACCCAACGCTGAACGCTGGTAAGGACTACAGACCTACAGCACTAATTCAGCCAAGCCCGGAGCTCGCGGTGCTGGCTGGTGGTGTGTATTATCCAGTTCTGTTCCACGGTCCCGGTGCCTTGGCTGTTGAGTATAATGGTAAGTGGTACCCGCTATTCAATGACACTAAGCCGCCTCTGCCGAACATCTACAAGATAGCGGTTACGAGTAAGGACGCAACAATACATGAGTTCGTTAAGCCATACCCGAAGGCATACGACATACTAAACCCGCCTAGGAAGAGCTTCGTCCTCATGGCTGCAGAAATATTCTATAACAAGGGTAACATAGTCCTACTAAGCGGAGATGCGCCCTACGATCACTATACAGGAATGTATAGGGATAATTATCATGGATACAAATTAAGCGGCACGACCTTCGTCAAGAACGTCATTCTATGGGGTGTTGGACTACTAGGACAGAGGATACCGGAGGTGGGTAAGGAGCTGATTAACCTCCAGAATGAGGTACAAACTCTACAGAGCCAGTTGAAGAATCTACAGAGCAAAGTAACTCAGTATGAGGATCAGATCAAGAGCCTCCAGAATCAGCTAAACCAAGTCAAGAGCGAGAAGAGTCAGTACCAGAAAGAAGCTGAGCAATACAAGAGCCAGCTACAAAGTCTGCAGAGTAAGGTATCACAGTATGAGAACCAGATTAAGAGTCTGCAGGATCAAGTCAATAAGCTGAACAGTGAGATCTCGGGCCTCAACACAAGGCAGTACGTATTCCTAATAGTGGGCATAATAATAGGTCTAATAATAGGTGCGGTAATAGGCTTTAAGGCAAAGAAGTAAAATAATTTTTAAATTTTTCACATACTACCCGCATATCCTGTCATTTCATTTCCCTCAGATCATTACTTAACTTAACCTTAATACATAAATCTAGGAGACGCCACGTACGTTAAGTTAATATAGTATACTGTAGGGTAAGGTGATTGAGGGGTAAGTTTGAAAGTAGCTAAAGCATTAACTGCGTTAGTTCTACTTGCCTTACTCGCCTCCGTAATTCCGGCGTGTAACACAACAGCCTCTGTGGTACAGTACTACGCAAAGATCGTGAAGTATCCCACGCTAGCATACCCGGAACCCGTAGTTATAGGAAAGGACTTAGAGGTCAGAGTAGCGCTACCAGAGAATACAAAGCTATCTGGCGTCAGCCTAACGATATCTAGCCCGTACTACGGGAGCTACGCGTTAAAGCTGAGTGGTAATCCATCATATAGTACAAAGTGGAAGGCATGGATATTGAAGTTCATAGTATCTAAAGACGTAAAACCAGGTTTCTATGACTTCACATTGAAGTTTAGTGCTGGAGGTAAGAGTTACAATGTCGTAATGCCGCACGCAGTCTGGGTTCTTGAGAAAGAGCCGGGGAAGCTGAAGATCATAGTAACAGGAGATACTAAAACACCTGCTGGGAGACCGTACTGGTTTGAAATGGTTGCTGAAGCAAACTTAATTCATCCAGATGCGTTCTTCTTTGACGGAGATGAGGTTGACAGACCCACGATGATGTCAGCGTGGCTATACTTCTTGCGAGGTTGGCTATCACTTCAGATACCATCATATGCTATAATAGGCAACCACGAGTACGAGAAAGCGAATGAGGCCATAGCGTGGAGTAACATTATGGGTTACAGAAATTACAGTGTAACAATAGGGAAGTTCCTGATATTAGCATTAGATTCGGGGATGGATGGTTGGGTACCAATGTCACAACTTCAGTGGGCAGAAAACATATTGAAGAATAACCCAGACAAGGTCAAGATAATGATATTCCACCACCCGCTCTTCGGCTATAAGATAAGAGATGATAAGATAGCTGAAATTAAGGTCAGCTCAGTGAATGACTTCGACAACCTTCTCAAGAAAGGCTTCATCTACGGGTCTTGGGCTGACCATCCTAAGGAGGCAAAGAAGCTATTCAGCATAATCTTAAAGTACGGTGTTCACTTAGTCTTCACAGCACATACCCACACGGACATAAATAACGTTGTGATATACAATGGGACCAAATACTACTTCATAACAATGTCTGGTGTCCCATTCGATGTTCGTGAGAACGATAAGAGAGGATTCAGGTTAATAACAGTTTACGCTAACGGTTCATTTACTGTTAACACCCTAACGTACCCACCAGGAGCCCCGCTAAATAAATACCCCAACAGCATACCCATAGATAGTGGTGAAGGGACAGTACCGTATATCCTAGGGCTAATAGACTATTACTACAGTCCAAGTAACGATGGCAAACATCACGCAGTAAGCTTCAAAGCCATAAATCACCTCAACGAGACGTTCAATAACATATTCATAGAGTTCAAGCTACCTAAGGACATACCAATAAGCAAATACAAGATAATACCCAAGCCACCGAAGGTAGAGGTAATAAAGACTAGCAATTACTACTACCTCAGGATACTTAACGTCAACTTAACGCCGAACAGCGTGATCCAGTACACCGTAGCCGCAACCCCAGATAACGACAAGCCGCAAATAAGTAACAAGGTAACAATTACTCAGTCAAAGAAAGACCCAACATGGTTTGAAGGAGTAGTCAGTGTCACCGACAAGGGTTGGGGAGTGAAGGACATCAAGGTATACTACAGCACGGACGGTGGAAAGAGCTGGAAGGAAGCTCAAGTATATGACATTAACACACCAGCATCACTCTCTTCAGGCTCCGTCGTGCTGAACTTCTGGATTAAAGGACTAACCAATAATGCATTACTAAACATAACAGCAACGGACTTCGCAAACCACACAACATTCAAGGTATTTAAATACGCCAATGGTGAAGTAACAACATTCACCACAACCACTACGAGCACTACTACAACAACATCCTCTCCTACAACTACAAGTTCATCGACGACCACCACCTCAAGCACCACGACAAGCACATCAACGACCACGACAACAACCACCTCAACAACGACTACAACAAGCACGACACCGCAGACCACGCCCAGTACCACGTCAACGTCGTCTAGCATCCCACTAACAACGGTACAGTCTCAGACCCCGTCAGGGCAGCCACTCTCTCCTGCAGTAGTCATAGGCGTAGGAATAGTAGCTATAGTCATAGTAGGTGCAATAATGTACATAATATTAAGGAAAAGTGCTAAGTAATTTTTTATCAATTAATGCAATTGAGTTAATTTTTCTGTACCAACGACTACTCGGAACAGCAGGAATGCACTTTTAGGATCATTACTCACTTTAAGTAATATTCTGCTGTTTAAAGACATTTAATAAATAATATTCTTCAGAGGATGCTGAGGTAATCCTACGTTATTGACAATATCTATATAGGATACAAAAAGTTTATATTGCCTTGACGTATTACTCAAACTAAGCAAGAAACGTAGGGTGATGCCGATGGAAACAAGCCCATCATAAGCGGATCCCGTCCTTATAGTGTCAAGTTAGTATGCCCTATGTGTGGAAAATCATTGCATCCGTCCTATACGTCCTTTCTATGCCCGCACTGCAGGCTTCCGCTAAGCGTTGAGTTAACTTTCCACAGAAACGTAGATTGGGAAGCGATACTTGGAAGCCCAAGTGTTTGGAGGTATAGGTCCCTAATACCGGTGCCGGACAAGGCGAAGATAGTATCGTTGAATGAGGGTGGGACCCCACTAATAAGGTCAAGGAAAGTGGGCGACGATCTAAGTATGAAGGAACTATTTATTAAATTCGAGGGGCTCAACCCCACAGGATCCTTTAAAGATAGAGGGATGACCGTAGGAGTAACCCTAGCGAGATATCTAGGATTCAAGGGAATCATGGTTGCGAGCACAGGGAACACCTCAGCATCAGCTGCAGCGTATGCAGCCAGGGCCTCCATGAAGTGTGTTGTTGTGTTACCTAAGGGAAAGGTTGCCCGAGGCAAGCTGTCGCAGGCAATACTCCATGGTGCAGTGATTATCGAGGTTGAGGGATCATTCGATGACGCACTTAAGGCGGTGATTAACGCTTCATTAGAAAGCAGGGAACTATACCCGCTGAATTCGTTCAATCCTTGGCGCTTGGAGGGTCAGAAGACAATAGCGTATGAGATATATGATCAGCTTGGGGGAGTTCCTGACGCTGTAGTAGTACCCGTAGGGAACGCCGGTAACATATCGGCGATCTGGAAGGGCTTCAAGGAACTCAAGGAAGGAGGGGTCATAGATGCCCTCCCAAGGATGTATGGTGTTCAAGCTGAAGGGGCAGCGCCACTGGCTAAGACCTGGAGTGCGGGTGAGTCAACGTTAACCCCGGTGGAATCGCCAGAAACTATAGCTACAGCAATAAGGATAGGTAAACCCATAAACTGGGTTAAGGCTCTTAAAGCCGTTAAGGAATCAGGCGGCGCAATAGCTGCGGTAAGTGACAATGAAATACTGGATGCTCAATTAACCTTAGCAAGGCTTGAAGGTATAGGCGTCGAGCCAGCTAGTGCAGCCTCACTAGCAGGTTTAAGGGAACTACTCAAGTCGCGGGAAATAGACCGTGATGAAGTAACGGTCATTATTGCAACAGGTCACGCCCTAAAGGACCCCGAGACGGCCGCATCACACGAGTCGCGCATGTTTTCCGCTAAAAGCCCCTCTGAGGCAGTGGAAATCATAAGGGGGCTGGTGAGCTTAGATGAGGGTCGGTAAGTACAGAGCATACTCTAGCACTGCAAACCTAGGTCCGGGGTTCGACGTGCTTGGGATAGCGTTGCGGGCATTCTACGATGAGGCAGAGGTACGCGTGAGCATGAATGGTGAGGGAAAAGTCAAAGTAAGGTACGTCGGTCCTTATAGTAACCAAGTGGGTAGCTTCGCAGGAGACTGCGCTGCAAAGCGAGCAGCGCTCGCGCTCCTAAGGAGGTATCGTAGCGATGTTGATGTGAACATAGTAATATGGAAGGGAGTTCCCCCAGGGAAAGGCTTAGGAAGCAGTGGTGCTTCCGCTGCCTTAGTCGTGCATGCACTTGATGACATACTAGATCTTGGGCTAAGAGACGAGGAGAAAGTATTGCTAGCAGGTGAGGGTGAAGTTGCTTCTGCTGGAACCCCGCACTACGATAACGTCGCTGCTAGTTTACTTGGCGGTCTCGCAATCGTCAGTAAGTCAAAAGCAGATATTAAGGTATGGAGCACTAAGGTAAGAGCAACGTTCGTTGTTGCAGTTCCGGATGTACGTACGCACCACTCGAAGACTAAGTTAATGCGCTCCCTAATACCTGACGAGGTACCCTTAAACGTCCATGTAGAAAATAGCTCGTACCTAGCAACCCTGCTGGCAGGTCTACTAACGGGCGACCTTAAGCTCGCGGGGTACGGAATGAGTAATGACGTAATAGTAGCTAAAGCGAGGTCGCCTCACGTGCCGTGCTATGCTGAAGCCCTGGAGGCCGCTATAAAGGCAGGGGCCTACGGATTCACGTTAAGTGGTGCAGGACCCTCAACAATAGCCCTAGTTGATGAGTGTAGTGCAGGGACTGTGGCTAAAGCGCTGGAGAAGGCTTACTCATCATGCGGTGTGAAGGCGCAGGTTGTGATAACCCAAGTTGCTGGTAGACCTGAACGCCTTGATTAAGGGGTGTTGCGTCATGCGTGAAGTTAGGATTGGGTTGATAGGTTTCGGGAACGTTGGACGGGAGTTTGTCCGCCAATTACTAGCCCGTGAGCACATCATAGCTGAGAGATTCAGGGTAAGGTTCAATATAGCGTTCATAGCCGACTCTAGAGGTGTGCTTTACGGGACCCCCACAATACGTAGAGACCTCCTTGAGAAAGCTCTTAACGTTCCTAGAGGGGCTGTTTCGTCACTGAAGGGCGGTGTGCGGGGTGAGTCAGCCTGCAGTGCTGTAGAGAAAGTGAGGCCTGAGGCCGTTGTTGAGGTTACCCCGAGCGTCTATGACCTCAACACTCCTGCCTTAGAAAACGTTGATGTTGCATTAGAGAATGGTGCCGACGTTGTGTTAGCTAATAAGGCACCGCTTGCGTTGAGGTATGAGTACTTTATGAAGAGGGCGGCTTCCCTAGGGTGCAGGATTTTCTTTAAGGCATGTGTTATGGCTGGCACACCGTTAGTGGATTTCATAATGTATGGTTTGAGGGGTAGGGAAATTGGCTCCTTGGTGGGCATACTGAACGGTACCACGAACTATGTGCTAGGTTTAATCGAGGATGGTCTAAACTTCAGAGAAGCTGTGAAGAGGGCTGTAGTTGAGGGCTATGCCGAACCCAACTATGCCACCGATTTAGAGGGCATAGACTTAGCGGCGAAGGCATCAATACTGTACTCGTTAAGCATGAAACCAATTTCAATAAACGACGTGATTATTGAGAATAAGATCGATGAGAGCGTTGAGGAAATCGTCAAGAATGCTAGGTCGAAGAGACTGAAGGTGAAGTACGTTGCGGTACTCCTCAGGAATGAAGCTCCTAGGGTGAAGCTAGTCACACTTAGTGAGGAGGACATCATGGCTCGAGTGAAGGGTGTGCAGAACTGTGTTAAGATAAGAACCCTTGATGAGTCCGAGATACTGCTGATGGGACCAGGTGCTGGGCGTAGGGTTACGGCCCTAACGCTTTTAAGTGACCTTCTACTTTCCGTGCACAAAATTTGGGGTGGAGGGAATCAAGCATGGAAAAAATAGTAATTACGAAGTTCGGTGGGTCAATACTATCTAACGAGTCAGAATACTCACGAATAGCTGACCACATCAAGAACCTCACCGAGCAGGGCGTAGGGACAGTAGTTGTAGTTTCAGCGATGAAGAATGTGACTAACTCTCTCATCAAACTGATAAGTCATCCCGTGCAGTACAGAGCCATACTAAGCTGGATTAAGGAGAAGTATGAGTTTGCGTTAAAGGGTGCCTGCAATGGTGGGTGTAAGGAAGAGTTCTTTGAGGCCTTCAAGGAACTTGTGACTGAGTTAGAGCGTGTTGCGTGGGCAATTGGCGTACTTGGGGAAGTATCCCCTAAGGTCAAGGACTACATATTATCGTTCGGTGAGAGATTATCATCGATAGTAATGTGTGCTGCTTTATCCTCCAAGGGAGTTCCGTGCGAATTTCTCTCGGGTTTCGACGCCGGAATCGTTACTGACGACAACTTCGGTGAGGCTAGACCGATTCACGAGATATCCTCCAGACTCTCAAGGGCGAAAATACTGCCACTCCTTAGGGCCGGCAAGGTACCTGTAGTCACGGGATTCATTGGCGGTACCTTAGACGGTGCCATAACAACATTAGGTAGGGGAGGTAGTGACTACACAGCAACGCTGCTTGCCAGATATTTAGGTGCGGAGGAAGTTAGGCTATATACGAACGTGCCAGGCATACTAGCTGCCGACCCTAGGTTCGTTGACAATGCACGAATTGTTAGCAAGTTATCATTTAAGGAGGCCATGGAGCTAGCTTACCTAGGGGCTAAGAAGTTCCACCCACGCACATTCGAACCTCTCCTGGGCACGGGGATACGAGTGAGGGTTACCTCAATAAATGAGCCCAATGGTGGCACCGTCATAGATGATGTGGGTGGACCGCCACCACTTAAGGCAGTGGTGGCGCTCACCGACCTGGCCTTAGTGAGTGTCGAGGGTGCTAGCATGGTTGGCCGCCTAGGGACAGCGGCTGAGATTATGCGGGCCGCCTCCGCATCAGGCGTTAACATAGTCGGCATAGCCCAGCCTGTCTCTGAGGTTTCCATAACGTTAGTGGTGAGAGATCAGGACGCCGATAATCTTGTTTCCGCACTGAAGGGACTTAGAGACGGTTTCGTGAGGAACGTGAATGTGAAGAGGGACGTCTCAGCAGCCGTTGTCGTTGGCGAGGGACTGCGTAATATGGGGATACTTCGCGACGTGCTTTCCCGTGCTATCATCGATAGGGCTAAGCTAATGCTTTGGTATGTTGGGGACTCAAGCATAACGCTAGTGGCTGAGAGCGACGTTATTGGCGAGATTGTTAGGAGTCTTTATGAGGAGGTGATTGGAAACGGATAAAATCCCGGTCGCGGTTCTAGGTGCGACAGGCTTAGTGGGACAACGCTTCATAGAGATACTGAGTAAGCACCCCTGGTTCGAGGTAGAGTACGTTGCGGCATCCGAAAGGAGTGCGGGACTCAAGTACGCTGACGCAGTGAATTGGGTTCTAAGCAAAGAGATACCTGAGAGCGTAGCTAACCTAGTGGTTGGTAGTGTATATGACGTGCCTGATAACATCGAGATAGTGTTCTCAGCATTACCCAGTAGCATTGCGGAACCAATTGAGGTCAGCTTAGCTAGGCGGGGCTTCACGGTGGTGTCGAATGCCAGTCCTCTGCGCATGGAGCCTGACATACCTCTCCTAAATCCTGAGGTTAACCACGATCACATTAACTTGTTGAAGGTGCAGAGAAGAAGGAGGACGTGGAAGGGCTACATACTTAAGAACCCTAACTGTACGACGGCGATACTTACGCTTAGCTTAGCCCCGATACTTAACGAGTACGGTATAGAGCAACTAATGGTTACTACAATGCAGGCAATAAGCGGTGCTGGACTACGGGGAGTGTCAGCGTACCTAATAACTGATAACATAATACCGTACATAAAGAAAGAGGAAGTAAAGGTAATGACCGAAACTAGGAAAATACTGGGAAAGCTCTCCAAGGGAGGAAAAGTAGAACCATTAAACCTCCCTATCGCAGTAACAACGACTAGAGTGCCGGTTCTCGATGGACATATGGAGGTAGTGTACATAAAAACATCCAACGAAGTAAAGTCATCAGAAATCATGGACACCCTCGAGAATTTCAAATCGCTACCACAGGAACTCAAGCTACCGACAGCACCAAGTAAACCAGTAATAGTGAGAAAGGAGAAAGATAGACCACAACCTAGGCTCGACAGGTTAGCAGGAAACGGTATGAGCGTAACGGTAGGAAGAGTTGAGGAGATGGAGGAACTAGGGGACAAGTGGATACGGTACGTGGTCCTAGGACATAACACCATAAGAGGGGCAGCAGGTACTGCAGTGTTAATAGCGGAACTATACGCAAAAACAATGGGTCTCTCACGCTAGGCCAGAATTTGAAAATAGTGTCTTTTAATCAGATAGTAAATTGGAAGTTTACTTCCTTGCTTTTAATTATGAGTATTTGAGTTCCGGAAGTCTGACGGTGATGCCTCCCTACATTCCTAGTTGTCTGCGTAACCTCCCTAAACTCGCTAATGAGTATGGGATCCACGCTCCTCTCGGTTTGTTCCTTTAGAATATTGCTGGAGTAAAGCAAAGACCGTAATCCACAACTTTAACCTCCACGTCCTTAAACCAATCTCGTTGACTATTTTCCATAAGCTCTTCCTTACTGAGATATCTTAACTCGCTTTTGATGAGCCTTACCCTTAATGAAGGGAGTCTCAAGTGATTCCTCTGAAGTTTTTTGCCACGGGAATGTTTCGACTAGCGTTACATATCCTCCAAGCTTAGCAACTTCTCTTCATTCCTTAACTGCTGTCTTTACCATCTCCACACTCCGAAGTTTCTTATTGGGTGAACAGCAGCGGTGAGGTCAAACCACGAATCTCTAAAGGGCATTTTCGTGACATCAGTAGCCACACTCCACACCTTTCCCTCAAGCTCAAGGAGCCTCACAGCCTCCAAGGAATTGATCCCATCATTCAACTCTTCCGAAGGCGTCCATGAGGTCGGTTCCGACTACTAGCCTCGCCGCCCTAGCAGCTGCAAAGCTAAAGTGTCCTCTCTTACATTCAACATCAAGGACTCGGTCTCCCCTAGAGATTCCTAGCTCATCAACCAGAGAATCCTCCCGACACCGTATCAGACTCTAAGTAGGTGTCCCACCACGTAGTACCGTACTCTTTCATGAGATCCTGGAGGATCAAGGAAGCCCTCCGCAAAACACTCTCAAACTCAGCGGGCGAAGATACATAGAGATCAAAGAAATTCGGGACACTGACCTTAACTCCTAGCCTCGCCACAATCTTGCGAAGCGACTGAAGAGCGAGGAGGCTTAAGTGAATATTCATGAAAACCCACCTTAACCGACTTAACAACTTAACCCCTTAATCAACATGTACTTCACACTAACCGCTGTAGCTAGGGGCAACTACGGTCAGGTAATAAAGCACTGCTTTATCAACCCTATCAGAGCGATACTGGAGAAAGCTAGATGCTGTAATTCTATTTGACGGACTCGATGGGAGACATACTAGTTAGCATAAAAAGTAAGCACCTACAGAGTTTGGTGGGCCCGCGGGGACTCGAACCCCGGACCTCCGCCGTGTCAGGGCGGCGTCCTAACCGGGCTAGACGACGGGCCCCGTAAATGTAGGGATACTTTGGGTTTATAAGTCATTTTCCCTTGTTCCCAATATAGTCTTCCAACGTTCTTAGGAGACCCAGGTCTGCCAGTACCTTCTCTAGACCAGGCGACTTTGCTATTGTGTCCTTGCGCACTTTGTAGCGTCCTTTAGGGGTTCTTTCGAGTTCTTCTATTGGGATGAATTTCCATTCGATTCTCGGTATTTTGACTGCTATGTAAGCTTTTCCTCCGGCTCGCTCGGTGAATGTCTTTAGTTTCCTTAACTGTTCTTCCTCTATGTAGATTGTTGAGAGTTCCCTCCTGGATTTTACCTCGAAGACTGCTACCTTCCCGTTCTTTATTGCTACGATGTCAGGGTAGTCTGCCCTCTTGATTTTAGCCCCGCTTGCGGGGGCACGGAGCACGGCGAAACCCAAGCGCCATAGCCTTATGACTAGATCCCGTTCGGCACGGTATCCTCTAGATCTTCTTCGGTCTCTCATGGGTTGTTGTCCATGAGGGTTTGGTGCTTGAAGTGTTTATTATTTTTGTTGTTTAAGCAAGAGTGGTGGTAGTAAAACATGAATATGTTTGAGCTTTCGCTTCTGTTCCTTATACTCGTGGTGTTCCTGCCGTTTCTGGCGTCAAGCATAAAGATAGTTAAGGAGTACGAAAGGGCAGTAATGTTTAGGCTAGGGAGACTAATAGGGGCTAAGGGTCCAGGAATATTCTTCAGAATACCAATAGTTGACACGTTCATTAAGGTAGACTTAAGGATAGTTACCGTTGATGTCCCGAAGCAGGAAATAATAACGAAGGATAACGTGAGCGTGAAGGTAGACGCGGTCGTATATTACAGGGTAGTCGACCCCATATCAGCAATCGTTAAGGTATCGAACTACCATTACGCAATCGCCATGTTAGGCCAGACAATACTAAGGGATGTTGTAGGTCAGGCGGAACTTGATGACCTCCTGCAGAAGAGGGACGAAATAAACAAAAAGATCCAAGAACTCATAGATGAGGTCACGATGCCTTGGGGAATAAAGGTAACAGCAGTAACGATAAGGTCCGTTGAACTCCCAGAGAACATGATGAGGGCGATGGCTAAGCAGGCTGAGGCCGAGAGATGGAGGAGAGCTAGGGTGATTGAAGCGGAGGGCGAGAGGCAGGCAGCGAAGATGCTAGGTGAGGCAGCACGCATATACGAGGAGCACCCAGCCGCAATGAGGCTAAGGGAACTTCAAACACTAGTTGAGGTAGCCAGAGAAAAGGCGCTCGTGGTAGTGACGGAAAAGGGGGCTCACGAGTTAGGTAAGACCGTAGCAGCAGCATACACCATGGAAAAGAAGCTGAAAGAGCGGGAGTAATGAATCCCAACCTAGACTAAAGCACTTACAGGTGAGGGGGTGAACACGGCGGTCAAGAATCCCTCAATACGCGTGCGGGGGAGAGCAACACTCTATATTGCCCTAGTTATGGTGCTCCTAGCCCTAACAAATTCCTATGTCTTTACAGTATGGAGTAAGTGTGCTTGCACCCCTGCTATCTTAGAGACCCCGGAGACGCACACGACTTCTCAGGAGGTAACTACGGCGGTACTCGTAGAAGTAACACCGCCCTGGGACACGATAGATGATGGGGTGAAGGAATGCATTCTCAATGCACTAAAGTATGCGGAGGGCCACAACTACGCGCTAATACTGAGCATAGACAGTTATGGAGGGTTACTTGAGGCTGCCTTCTCAATAGGGGACGCATTCGCGAGGGCTAAAGTCCCCGTAATAGCGTACGTTAGCGGTGGCAAGGCCTTAAGCGCAGCGACAATGATAATACTACCCACGAACATAATTGCACTATCCCCTAACTCCATAATAGGGGCTATGCAACCCATCATGTATAACCCAACAACAGGTACAATAACGTTCATTAATGAGTCTAAGATAATAAATCCTGTAGTTGCTAAAGCAGTGTCCTACGCTAAGCTCAGGGATAGGAACGTCACCGCCGCAAGGCTATTCGTGGTGAAGAGTTTAGTACTAACGGCTGATCAAGCAGTCAAGAACCATGTAGCTAACCTTATCGCGGATAACTTAGATGACCTACTCAAGAAAATAAACGGCATGCACGTAAACACTTCCACAGGAACATACATTCTAAGAATAACTAACATAGAGAAATACTCATGTAGCCTAAGGGCTAGAATAATATCCGTCCTTGAGAACCCCATGGTAAGTAGCGTGCTGATGACCATAGGCATACTCGGAACGATATTTGCGATACTTTCAGGCAAACTACCTATCCTGCCACTAGCACTTCTCTTCCTGCTACTAGGATTAATAGGTTCGGGCTTTAACCCCAACATAATCTCAATACTGTTCCTCATCATAGGAGCTATAATGCTCGCAATAGAACTCTTCGTAACACCTGGATTCGGGGTGATAGGCATCACAGGAATAATATTGATTGCCGTCGGGATAGCCCTAGCACCAGCAAACATACCCTCAGGATTCAGCCCCCCTGCAACTTATGCCCGCGACCTCCAAATAACTGCGGCCGTAATAGGCGGGGGCCTCGGAGCGCTAACAGGGTTCATATTGTACAAGGTAATTCAAGCGAAGAGATCGAAGCCGCAGAAATTTGACCCAGTAGGCAAGATAGGTAAGGCGGTAGACAGCATAGAGCCAGGCGGTAAGGGATTCGTCATCGTTGACGGTGAGTACTGGCTAGCGACAAGCGACATACGGGTAGATAAGGGCTCAGAAGTAATCGTTACTGGGATGGAGGGCCATGTGCTTAGGGTGAGACCCCGTGGAACTGACGGGGGTGGCTGACCTACCGTTGCATTGGGGGCACGTCCCGCCATGGCTAGCTAGAATAATGCGTAGGTTAGCTAAGGAAATACTGGAGGTAGCAATACTCGAGCTAGGGCGTGAAGGACTGCTTCGGAGGCTAGCCAATCCACTATGGTTTCAAGCACTAAACAATGCAATAGGGATGGACTGGGATAGTAGCGGCTCAACAACAGTAACCACGGCAATAATAAAGGAAGCTCTACTCGAAATAAACGCAGGGCTACGGCTAGCAGGAGGTAAAGGATTACTCTCTAGAAAAACACCAGAGGAAATACGGAAGTACGGGGAAGAACTGGGCCTAAGCTCAAGGAGAGTAGAGGAACTCACACGTATTTCGAAGCTAAGTGCGAAAACCGATAACACGTTACTGCAGGATGGTTTCAACTTATATCATCATACGATACTCTTCAGCGAGGATGGTTACTGGGTAGTTATTCAGCAAGGCATGAACACCAAATCAAGATACGCAAGAAGATACCACATAGCATGGTACGTATCACCTGACGTAACCTTAGACCCCCACTCAGGAGTAGTTTCCGATATTAAAGTAAGGCCCCTGAACCTGGCTAGTGTAAAGTCCCTGTCCACCAGGAAATTAATTGTAGATATACTCAACGAGAAACCAAAGAAGGTCTTACAGGACATAGCCAGAGCAAATGCAATATTAAAAGGACAGAGAACATTATTTGGTCCACCACCAAGACCCATCCTTAGGGATATACCCTACTACAAACCCGTAAGGCTGAGTAACCACTTACTTAAGGCACTCAAAAACGCGTATGAAATAAAACCCAAGGGCATGGAGGAAGTACTCACCGTCAAGGGCCTAGGTCCCGAGGTTCTCAGAGCCCTTTCACTTATCTCAGAACTAATATACAGAGAACCCCCCTCACTCGAGGACCCAGTCACCACGCCGTATAGCCCGTTTAAGTATGCATTCACGATTGGCGGTAAGGACGGCATACCTTACCCTGTAAAGAAGGAAGTTGCGGAGGCGGTAATCAAGGAGTTAGCGGAGCTAATCAAAAATTCAAAGTTAGGGGACAAGGAACGCTTATTGGCCTTCAGAGCATTACGTAAGCTCGCACCAAAGGACGTTGGTGACGTGTAAGGAATTTATAAACATAAATGTAAGGTAATTCAGAAGTGTTAAACAACTTGAATAGTCGATTTAATTAAGACCAACGTACACTAGAGAAAAGTGGTGACTACACAATTGAGTACTGGTGAACTCATACGCTATGCTTCGGGAATTATGGAAGGATTACCGTATAAATTAAGTGTGTTCCCGGCGACGGTCGTCGGCGGTTACGGTAATCCGAAGTCAGCAACCGTGAGACTAAGCGTTGAATACCCGCTAAAGAACACGCTACTCAACATATCAGTCTCAGGGAAGAACCTCGCTGTTAGGAAGCTTCTATGGAAGGTCTCGCTAGGTACCGTCACCTTGGTTAGGGAGTTTAAACCTCAAGTCATAATTAAATCTAGTGACAGATCATACGCATCGATAGTATTTGACGTGGCGCAGGTCCTCAGAGAGCCAGGGAAATACGAACTATCAATATCTTGTGAATCCTCGGAGTCCGTAAGGATAGATGAAGTCGGTTTAATGGGGATAATCCCGTTGAAAGGTACGAGTGTTTACCTGAATTACTGGGCGGGCGAGGCAACGATCATGCCAGGCGAGTCATATGAGCTTGAACTAGGAAATGCGAATGAAGGAAACGCAGGACTAGTGATGGTGTTCACAATGCCCTCAAGGAATGCGCCCATGGCAGTATACATCGGTGAAAACAAAGTGGCTAACGTGGCGGGGATCGTAGGAACAGATGAAATCACGTTAAAGGAAGTTAAAGTACCTAAAAACGCGGTAATCAGTGTAAGACACCTGAGAACAGGCGTTAACTACTACCCAAAGAGTATAATGTTACATGAGATAGTGTCATACATACCCTTATCCCTAGGACCCAGAATAGAGCTAGACGCGAGGCCTGGTGGTGAAGGCATTGAAGTGTGCCTAAAGAACACAGGCTCATCTGTAGCATATAACGTAGTTGTCGTAGGAATATCAGGGGGTTTCATGGTCTTCAGGGAGGTCGTGGAGAGTATAATGCCAAACGAAGAGAAGAGCATACTCTTCCGCGTTGCGAAGAAAGTAATGTCGCCCTTTATTGTGAGGGCAGTATACTACGGTGTTTGGGGACAGACCATAGTGAGCAAGCGGTTAAAGTAAGTGTAACGCCCTTACAACCATGTCTAGAAGAAACGCTAATGACCCAACGAAAATAGCCACCTTAAGATAAGACCTCAGCCTAGCTGCAGTATCCTCAGCGGATTTCTCCCTCATACATACGAGCTTGACAGCGGAATAAATGATAATAATATCCGTTATAAGAGCAAGTATGCAGTAAACAACTCCAAATCCCAGCATTATTGGTAACGGTGATATCACGGCAACGCTCAGCAATATAATGGACGCTACCATGGCTGCACGACGTATACCGAGTACCCTAGGTAGGGACTTCACGTTTCTTAAGGCGTCAGCCCTGTAGTCCTCGATAGTTTTAACGATCTCCCTACCAAGAAGTAGCAAGAACGCATAGAGTGCCGGAAGAAGTGTTTGATTAACTAGCTCAAGCTTACCTAGTGGTTCAGACGTTGCTAGACCTCCGTATATTATGGAGGCGGCGCCTTCAAAGGCAACGACCACGTTACCTAGAAACCCAAGCTCCTTCAACTTGTAGGAATACGCGTAAAGCAGGACAGTGTTTAGAACCACGAATACGAAGGAAATCGGGCCTGATTTAAGAGATAAGGCAATAGCCGCTAAGGCTAAGGCAATGCTGAATATAAGCGCCTCGTTACGGCTAACAACCCCAGAAGGAATCGGCCTGTAGGGTTTATTGAGCGCGTCAACTTCAGCGTCAAAATAATCATTTATCACGTATCCTCCAGCAGCCGCCAACATCACTGTCAGGACAGGGTATGCGGGGTTAATTATATCGCTTCGCATTTCAACGTAGATAGTTAACCAACCTATTAAAGTAGTTATTACAGTAGCCAGCAAGTTGTGAGGCCTAGTTAACGTCACGTATGCCTTAACCTTCCTTACGGGTGTGGGGCTCATGTTAGGTTCTCCCCAAGTTCCTTAGACTTTAACGCCTTCAACAAATCCTTTGAGATGTTATAACAACCCATACCTCTCTCCAGTAAACCTAGGTCTATTAGCTTCCCTATGCATTTAGCAGGGTCATTAATCCTGTAAAGGCCGCGCAGTTCCCTTATCGCTATAAGCTCTCCTACAGAACGATGCTTAATAAAGTACTTAAGAACCTTCAGCGATTCTTGGTCTAGGCTCTTAAGCACTTTTCTTAGGTCATCAGCGTCCATGTTAGCTGCCCTACTTTTTACTTTCTAGGTTACCTTAAATATAGAGGTTCAGTAATAGTAGGTGTTCTGGTAATTATGCTCCGTGATGCGTAAGGCACGCTCGCCTCTATATGCACATACGTTCTCAAACGGGCATCCTTCGCTGCAGTAGTCGAGCGCCTCGCACTTCCTTGAGCATCCATTAACACATGTTGGCCCGGACTTTGTACAGCAATGACGGCCGAAGAGCCAGAGGAAGTCGTCCAGTATAAGGGGATCTATGTTCGTGATCCTTGCAATATACTTGTAAGCTTCCCTAACAGCGAATCTTAACTCTACATCCTCATCCCAACTGAATTCCTCACCCTTCAGTATTTTCTGAAGTAATTGCTTGGAGGGCTCAACTATTCCAAGACGTAGCGCTACCCTGACCAAGTGATTATCTACAGGAACCTCAGCGTTGTATGGGTCCTCATAAGTAAATAGACCTCTCCGTGAAATGAACTTAGCGTATAAGTATGCCTTCTTCTCAACGGGATCCGAGTACGCTTTGAACACCTTAAGCAGATCTATGAGCCCATAGCCTGGCATTCCTCTCAGCCTGTTCCTCGCCCTGTCTATGATGTGGCATGCGTTTCCCTCATAGAATTTAAGGAGTTTGATGCCAATATCCCTCAGTAGCTCAGCGCGAACGTCTGGATCCCAGATAGTTATTTTCTTATTATTGAGAGTTACGGAGAGCCACTCAGCAACTTCATCAGTAGTCACTCTCGATAGACGCTCGGGCGAGAAGAATTCAGGGTCTGTAAGGAATTTCCTCATACCTAGTCTATAGAGAAGGTCCGCTCCGTGAAAGAACTCGCCATTGACAAATCCCTCGAAAGGTTGATAACGACTTGTCCTGTGATCTAATGCGACCATGCACAGGAAATACCTAAGAACGTGCTCCTTATCACTACTTACTGGAGGGTAGTATCGTTCATCCGTGAAGTTATCTAGTTTTGCGCTCCTCACTAACTTACCCATGATTAAAGCAACACGTGCTATCCTTCCGTAATTTAGCCTCACACCGTATACGAGGAAGTCACTCAAGGTTCTCACCAAAGTACGCTCCTTGATACGTCTTATGGGGTGGCTTAACTAGTTTAATGAAAACTAGTTGTGCAACACGGGCATTTCTCTCAAGAGTAAGCCCGTTGGGGTTAATGATGTGAAGAAGGGCCTCACCCCTGCCTATGTACCCAGGGTCCCAGACAGTGCACATGAGTATCACGCCTGAACGCAGTAGCGTAGACCTAGGAAAGCATAACGCGACAGAGTCTGAGGGAACCTCAACAACCTCATTGAACATTACCTTATACACTCCGGGTGTTAGGCTCCACATACCCCCGTCATCAGGTATGGGCACATACTTCGGCAGGATACGCTTCCTGACACCAAGTACGAGCTTCCCTTCAATGCTGTACACTTGTTTTACAGTGAGGTCAACGCCGGCAGGCTGTATCTGAGCGTTTGGATCCATAAGAATTTTCACGAAACTAGCGGCATCCCTGCCGGGTACGGCCATGCATTATCACTCAATCCATACCTTAAATTCCCGAGTTATTGGTGTTTCGGGCTACTTAGAGGCTTTCTAGTGCCCAGGTACTTCACTGGTAGCTTTAACTTTAGTAGGAGTTCACAGAGCATACAGTATCTCCTGCCGAATGCCATGGGTGACCCGCATAAGGGGCACTGAGGTAGTTCCTTAGTCGGGTAGGTTAAGGCTTTATTCTCAAGCAAGGTTCTTACGGTCTTATCATACCAGTTAAGCATCTTAAGTAAGGTTCCTGGACTTCTTCCCTCAATCTCGTGGAGATATTCCCGAAGTTTAGCACGTAGGGTCGGGGCGTGAGTTATATAGGGGCAGTCCACTTCTTGGAACTCAAAACCAGTAGCGTATGCGTACGCAGTTATTTCGTACTCATATATCCTCCTTAATGGCTTCACCCTCTTAACGAAGTACTTGCTTAGAGGCTTACTCAAGGGATGTAGCTGTATGAATCTAGCGAGATCTCCACGCATGAGGTCAGCGAGTATTGTCTGTACCTCGTCATCAAGATTGTGCGCTGTTAACACACAATCATAACCGTACATTAAGGCATAATGATTCATGATTCTCCTTCTTAGAATGCCGCAGAATGTACACGGGCTTACGTTAATTCCAAGTTCGCGCGCTCTTAGCACTAACTCTTCCAAAGTATATCCAACGTAGGATTTGAAGGGAACCACATGTAATTCAATTCCAAGTTTGCGAGTTTTCTCTATTATCCACGATATATTTGACACGCGATTATACCCCGGAATACCCTCTATTATGGTTATCACGCCAATGAGTTTGGGATCATGAATCCTAGCTATGATGTCCAATAATACGTAGCTATCCTTTCCTCCAGAAAGCGCTAATAACAGGCGATCATTTTCATTGAACATGTTGTTACGTGTTATTTCAGCAGTAACTCTATTCACTAAGTCCTTACGTAGGCACTCGAGGCATAGCGCTCTGCCTGTGTGACGTTGCAGGAAAATTGCTGGATTAACCCCGCACGTGCTGCAAGCTATCTGAGATGGCGTAGCATTCACCTAGGTAGCTGTGTGTTATGCGGCGGTAAAAATATTTTAGAGAGATGAACCTTGAAAGCTGATGGAGGCGTGTAGGGCTATGGTCGACGCGTTAGTGAAGAAGCCGGGATTGATTAAGATGAGGGGAATTGAAACGGGTCTTCGCAAGGGGAGGGGATTCAGTAAATTAGAACTTGCGGAGGTTGGCTTAACGATTGCTGAAGCAAGGAAGCTCGGGTTACCAGTTGACCCTAGACGAAGGAGCAAGCATGAGTGGAACGTTAAGATCTTACAGGAGTATCTGGAAAGCCTAAAGAAAAGCTAAAATCAGTAAGTATAGGCGTTACCGGAAACTTAATTTCATGCTAGTCAGTAAGTCATCGTACTTCCCGATTTTAATAGAATGAATTCCGGTTGCTGAAAGCACTTTTAGGGCGGTTTCATACCCACCAAGTGCTGTTAAGGCGCTCCTTATTACACTATGGAGCTTAAACTTACGTTTAAACATGCTGATCTCAGCCATGAAAGCGTGAGGTAGCTTCTTAGGGTCTGTGTGTTTGAGAATGCCGGGCAATGCATGGAAAACACGTGAAATAGCGTAAAGACCTCCTCCTGTTAACGGTTTTATGAGCGAGGCCGCGTCGCCGAAGAGTAACACATTATTATTAGCAACTAAACTGCGGGGTAAGTCAATAGGTATCAGCCCCCCAAACCGCTCAAGAATGCCCCTCGCACGATAACCCTCCCTCTCGAGCACGTGTAGTATCCTTAAGACCCCAGCATACGCGTTAGAGCCATGTAGGTCGGCGGTGCCAATTAATGCTATCTTATCGGTGACAGGAACGCACCAGCCGAAGAAGTTACGACTAATCCTCCTATCAGCGTACACCGTAACTGTTTCCGGTGATTTATCAAGTGAAATTAATTGTTGTATACCGACAAGGTTTCTGGGCTTGCTATAAAGGCTAAGGCTTCTTGCGAGTATCCGGGGCGCCCCTTCGCATACTACAGCAATGTCGTACTTTATGTGGTTACCTTTATGATCAATTAAGATGTTATGATGAGGGTGAATTACCCTTACTTTGTGCCTAAACTTAATGATCCCTCCTGCTGATAGAACAGCATCTGCAAGCTCCTCCTCTAACTTCACTCGATCTAACAGGTAAACAGGCTCCAGTAACTTAAGGTAAATGACGCTTTGTCCTTCCACATCCCTAACTACATAGTCGCGGAATTTCCTGACCACACAGCTTCTTGCAATACTTCCCCAAGCCTGTACGGTGGTCTCACTAACTAAGCCTGTGCAATGCTTCGGGACACCAACCCTGGAATGCTCCTCAAAAACGAGTACATCATGATAACCGGCAGCAGTGACCGCTAACGCAAAGGATAGTCCAGCCACACCCGCTCCAATCACACGTATGCGCATACTACATCGCTCTGTTAAATATAAGGCTACCCTAACATTTAAGGACCTCAAGGTTAAACTAAGGCTAGCAACGTAATTGAGAGAAAATCTACTCTAAATAGGACCTGTCAGTTATTTCGTAGTCGAATCTCGATGCACGTAGAGCTCTCACGATGTACATGAAAGCCCTCTCAGGGTTCGTGTGTTTACCACAGGAATAAACATCGACTGTTGCAAATGAATGCTCTGGCCATGTATGTATAGTTATATGTGATTCTAGGATTACTCCTACAACACTGACCCCTGGCACAATATGCCAGGCTTTGACGTCAAGTAAGGTCATCCTACCCTCGCGCGCAGCGTTCCTGACGACATCAACTAAGTAATCAGGATTTGATAGCAAGTCACTATCGCAGCCGTATAGATTACCGTAAACATGCTTGCCAAACACCTTGTATCCTGGCTTGACGCCTACCTCGTATACTTGTCCTGCCTGCGTCATTACCCCCAACCCCCCTTTAAATAGGGGGG
>WAOL01000052.1 GCA_015521295.1 Desulfurococcales archaeon | reverse complement strand
CGCTAGGGGATGACGCCGTACTCATTGGGGCGGCATGGATCGCGATTAAGCCTCCTGAGCATTTGCTGAGAATTCAGTCTTGAGATAAAGTTCATAAGTTTGCCTCGAAAAGATGATGGGTGCGGCTTTGAAGGTTAAGCCTAAGCTGAAGGTTAAGCGTTGGGAGCCTAAGCTTGAGGAGGAGTTGTTGCTGAAGTGGAGTGAGGAGAAGATCTACGAGAAGAAGGAGATAGATTTCCTTAAGTCTAAGAAGTATATCGTTATTGACACCCCACCACCCTACCCTTCAGGCAGGTGGGGCGTGGCGCAGGCCGCTCACTACGCGCAGATAGACATGATAGCGCGTGCCTTCAGGTTGGCTGGGTATGAGGTGCTTCAGCCATTCTATGCTGACAGGAACGGACTACCGGCGGAAGTAACTGTTGAGAAGAGGTATGGTGTGGTGGCGCATGAGATAGCGTCCACACCTGAGGGCAGGGAGAAGTTCCTCAACATGGTTAAGCAAGTGCTCGATGAGTTCGAGACCGACATGGTTAAGATATGGAAGCGTCTAGGGTGTGCGTTCCAGTACTGGCGTAACGGCACCGACTCCCCAGAGTATAGGAGAGTGACTCAAGCAACGTTCGTGGAGATGTGGAAGAGGGGGTTGATTTATGAGTCATACAAGCCAGTGACGTGGTGCCCGAGGTGCAGAACAACCTTAGCGGAGGCTGAGATAGAATTCAAGAAAGTTAAGGGTAAGCTCTACTACATTAAATTCAAGGTTAAGGAAACAGGTGAGGACATAGTCATAGCTACGACGAGGCCTGAACTCCTTAACGCGTGCGCAGCCGTAATATATAATCCTGAGGACAAAAGGTACAAGCACCTGAAAGGCAAGCACGCCATAGTTCCCCTTTATGGGCGTGAAGTACCTATATTAGAGCATGAGATAGCTAAGCCCGAATTCGGAACAGGTCTAGTGATGATGTGCTCCTACGGAGACACCATGGACATATGGTTCTTCAGGGAAATGGGGTTCGAGGCAAGGATACTGATAAACCCGGACGGCACGATGAATGAAGAAGCAGGTTTCCTTAAGGGTCTTAAGGTGGCTGACGCTAGGGAAGCCATAGCCAGGAAGCTTAACGAGGAAGGACTCCTCGTGAAGACCGAGGAGCTGGAGCACGAAATCCCCGTATGCTGGCGCTGCAAGACGCCCGTGGAGTTCATCCACATGAAGGAGTACTTCCTGAAGCAGATAGAGTTCAAGGACGAGATACTGCGCGTGGCGGACAAGATGCTATTCAGACCACCTGAGCATAGAATAAAGTTCGACACTTGGGTAAAGTCACTAACCATGGACTGGCCTATCTCAAGAACCAGGTACTACGGCACTGAAGTCCCTCTATGGAGGTGCCGCAGATGCGGCTACGTGATCTTAGCGGAACCCGGTAAGTACGTCCAGCCATGGAAGGACCCGGCGCCTGTGGAGAAGTGCCCCAAGTGCGGCGCGCCCCGCGAGGAAATCGAGGGGGAGACCAAGACCTTCGATACGTGGTTTGATTCATCCATAAGCGTGCTGTACGTCACAGGTTGGTTAAGGAATAAGGAGGCTGCCCTCAAAGCCCTAGAGCATGCCATGCGTCCTCAGGGCTACGAGATCATTAGGACTTGGTTATACTACTCAACGTTAAGGGTCTGGTTACTCACTGGGAAACCCCCGTTTAAGTGGGTCAGGATAAGCGGCATGGGCTTGGATGAGAAGGGCAGGGCTATGCATAAGTCGTTGGGCAATATAATCTACCCAATGCCGTTCATAGAGAAATACGGTGCTGACGCCTTCAGGTATTGGGCGGCTGTAGCGAGCAAGCTAGGGAGCGATTACAGGTGGTCTGAAGCACTAGTCAGGACTGGACAATCCTTCGCAACTAAGTTGCTAAACATGGGAAGGTTCATCTCCTTCTTCGAGGAACCTAAGGAGGGCTTCAAGCTAAGGGAGCTGGATAAGGCGATGATAGCCTATGCCGTCCGCGTAGCTAAGGACGTACTCAAGTGGTACACTGACGATCTAGACGTGTTCGAACCAACGCGCGCAATCTATGACCTAGCATGGAACGTGTTTGCCTCCAACTATCTCGAGACCGTGAAGGCCAGAGCATACGGTGGCGAAGGGTTTGAGGGGGCAGAAACCTTAGGCGCACGGTACACTCTCCACAGGGTATTCAGGCTGATATTGAAGCTACTGTCCCCGATAATGCCGTTCGTAACCGACTACATATGGCGGAACCTGTACTCGGAGGAGGGAGTACATAGGCAGACAGTCAATGAGGATGAGCTAACATTCGATGAAGGGAACCCGCAACTCATTGACCTGCTAATGCAGGTGAACTCAGCTGTATGGAAGTATAAGAAATCCAAGAACATGAAGCTATCAGAACCGCTACATGCAGTACTCTATATCCCGGAGGAGGCCGCACCAATACTGGAGGACCTGAAGACCCTTCATAAAGTAAGCAGGGTTGAGCTAGGGAGACCTGAAAGCTATGATGAGGACTTAGGAAACGGCGTGTACATTAAGAGACTAGAGTGACGCCACACATGAAGGGAGAATGTGAAAGTGTAGGATGCTGGGTCGGGAAACTCCCTAAAGGTTGCGAGCTATGTATGAGAGGCCTTAAATCAGTGGTTTTCGTTACGGGGCTATGCCCGGATAACTGTTTTTATTGTCCAATCTCTTATCAGAAAAAAGGTAAGGATGTTACGTATGTTAATGAATTAAGAGTACAGGATGAAAGGGGCCTAATCTTAGAGGTATGTGCCTGCGGTTCTAAAGGAGCTGGTATGACTGGCGGGGACCCCATAGCTCGGCTTGAAAGGACTGTGAGATACATAGACATGCTTAAGGACTTCTTCGGCAACTCCTTCCATATTCACCTCTATACGTCGGGAACGCTACTAACTGACGAGGTCATGAGTAAGTTAGTGAAGGCTGGCTTAGACGAAATCAGGGTGCATGTTATTGGCAAGCGCTCCTGGGAGGCGCTAAGGATTGCGTTGAAGTACCCCATATCTGTCGGTATAGAGAACCCTGCAATTCCAGGGACCGAAAACTTACTGAATGACATCATCGTTAGGGCTTACGAACTAGGCGTGGACTTCATTAACTTAAATGAACTCGAGTTTAGTGAGACAAACCAATACCAGCTGATGCTACGAGGTATGAAACCTACTGGGGATGGGGTCTCTGCTTTTGGCTCTAAGGAGACCGCTTTAAGGATTCTCAAGTGGGTTGAGGAGGAAGGCTTAGCAATCAGCGTGCATTACTGCCCGGCAAGCTTCAAAGATAAGGTACAATTTAGGTTACGCATGCTTAGGAGAGCTAAGATTACGCACAGGGTATATGAGGAAGTGACTAATGAAGGACTCGTGCTGTGGGCGGAGATACCTATCGATAAACCCGCGATAAGGGAACTTAGATTAAAGAACCTAGTTTTCTATAATGGTAATGTCGCACGTACCCATCCTGTTATCGCTAGGTCTTTAGGAGAAAAGGCTCGATTTGTTGAGGCTTACCCTGTAGATCCTAGAAGAATTCTGAATACTTGGATCGAGGATTAATGGTCTACTGTGAGGAGCAACCCACACCTAAGCGGTTTGATTTGAAATGTAAATAGCTAAGTATTATTACTTATCCCGTCAATTCAATTCCTGTAGAAGTTATTACTACGCCAATAACGCTAACCTAGGTTGTGTGAGAGGCGGGACTGAATGAGGAATGGCGTGGGCGGCGGGGCTGAAGGTAGCGATGGGATAGCGCGTAACTTATGTAGCTTACCTGTTTGCGTTGTTGCAAGCATAGCTGCGCTAGTACTTGCAATATGCCTGACTTACATGCCCATGTGGTTATTCGTGAGGCTAGTTCCCGAGCTGAAACCCTTCACACGCCATGTCGCTGAAGTGCTCATGCTTACGTATATATTGTCACTAGCCATAGGATCGGTGCTAACCGGTAGCTACATCGATACTATGGGACTTAACCGAAAGATTTATTTAATCGGGGGGCTTGGACTAGCTACAACGCTAATCGCCACAGAACTTCTCAGTCCACTAGATATTAATGAAGCGATAGTTGCTTGGATATGTTTTGGCATGTTCACAGCCATAGCGCTCTTCAGCACCCTCTACCTGGTTAAAACAGGAATTCACTCTTGGAATAGGGGGCGAGTAATATCCTCGGGATTCGCTATAGGGGCTTTCCTCAATATTCTCCTGTACCATAGCGTCGGTTCAATCACTGAAGTAGCGTTCCTTCAAGCCGGTGTGCTTGCAGTTACGACCACGATATTATACCTATCAACGAGCAGATCACCTAGTAGAGTTATCGACTCAGTACATGTAAGGGACTTCAGGCTATACTTATTCATGTTTCCAACGTTCATCTTTGCAATGTTCTTGGGGTACCTCTTCAGGGTGTTCGTTATAACGGGTAAGCTATACATGATCCTCAGCACTATGGAGTACGTAAACTTGCTTTCACTCCCATTCCTTTTCGCGTTGGCTTCCGGATACATTATGGATAAGTATGGACGAAGGGAAGCAGGCATAGTAGGGCACATGATCTTACTTTTAGGAAGCGTTACTCTCCTAGCCCATTCGCTTTCGGGTGTTTTAGAGAGATCACATATCGCCAGCGCCTTCACCTTCGCGTTGATTGAAGTTGGCT
>WAOL01000051.1 GCA_015521295.1 Desulfurococcales archaeon | reverse complement strand
TGCACCTTCTCTGTTAATGGTTTGGCGACCTTATCCGGTAGTTTATTCAGGGTTTTCAGGATGTTGTGGAGTGCTGCGTCAGTACCCTTAAGTATTCTGGCGTATGCCTCACAGCTTAGCTTTCCTTTCTCGTACGCTGTCTTTGCCATTCTCACCCTCTTCTCGAGTACCTTGATTAGCACCATCATATTGCTTGGCACTATCGGTAGGTGCACATGACGTATTGGGTGCTTCCTTAGCCATGTCCTCATGTTCTTGCCGATGTGCTCCAGCATCATCTTAACATGCAGTAGTGTTCCGTGCGCCCACCTAGCGGTCTTGAGTAGCTCCGTTATCACTGGCTTCACGTTGGTCAGCGTGGTATTCAGCACTATTACGGCCGTGTTCACGTCGCCTGCCTTCAGCGCCGCTACCGCCTGTATTGATGACGCGTTGATCTCTAAGAGTATCTCCTTGCTTAGCTCCAGCACCTTAGTCATGTTGCTCACTACTGGCGAGGCATTCACGGGTATTTTGATGTGTGATGTCATTATCTTGATTCTTATCAGCAGGTAGTTCGCGTAGTTATGTAGCCTTGTTAGGGCGACTATTGCTTCCCTTGTCTGGTTATTCCCTATTAGGGTTAATGTCCTGTTAATCCCTACTGCGAGCTTCACTACGCCCATTACCACGTTCCTTAACGCCATGTCAGCTACCACAGCTACGTGCCATGCACGTCCTGTCTCGCGCTTAAGCATCATGCAGGCAGCGCCTAGCTCGTGTCTTGCCCTAATCACTAAGACCATTGCCTGCTTGACGTTGGTTCCGTTAGCCAGTAGTTCCTTAGCTTGATTTAGGAGTTCTAGGGCCTTGCTTACCCTCTCCTGAATGGGCTCAGGTACGTTCCCTACCCTATCCTCTATCCACTTAATTACGTTCTCGAGCCTCTTGATCGCTGACTCAGTGACGTTTACCTCGGCACCCACCCTCTTCACCAGTATCTCCTCCTTAACCTCTGTCGGTAGGTGCCTGACCACATACACGTACACCGGCAGTATTAGCCTGCCTGCCCTAATCGCTAACCACATGGCTTTCTTGGGTTCCTCCCGCGCTATTGATGAGGCATTTGCTAGGAGTTCCCTCGCTACACTTAACTTCTTACTTAGGTTTTCAGGAATTGTTATGTTGTATTGCCTTGCCAGCGTTAGGGTTCTGTTTATAAGGCACTCAACCCTGTTTATGAGGGCTTCGACCGCCTTCACGCGCTTGGTCACGTTCTCATTTTCCGGCCCCACGTTCGCAGGAGTTGCTGGTGAGGCCGCGGTCGTCACTGGCGCCAGCACCGCGAGCATTGAAGCCACAATCAGTACTATCAGTGATGCGGAGACCGCCTTCAGGGCTTCTCCGTTGATTCCTGCCACCCGACTTCACCTCCCGGGAATCACCTCGGCAGCATCCCTATTTAGGTACGCGTGTGAACAGGGCGGAACACCCACGCGGGATTCCGTTTCATCTCGTTTCACTCCGGAGGCCCACGCACGGTAAAACGTATTTTCTCCCGACTATAGATTAGGGGCGGTGAGTGTTCACGTGTTAGTTACGCGCTATGACGTCGTCGAAAGGCTTGAAGGTGTTGAGGCGGACGCACTGGCTGTCCTCGTGTTCAAGGGTGAGGACATTAAGGAGGTTTTCGGGGGCCTTGACGCGGTGGTGGGTAACGCGTTGTCCTCCCTAAGTGAGCTGGGGTCGTTCACCTTCGATGAGGGCAAGGTTGAGGTGATCTACGCACCCTCCGCGCCGTTCAAGCGACTCATAGTTGTGGGTGGTGGTGAGGGTAAGGCAACCACGGAGACCTTAAGGGTTTACGGCGGTGCGGCGGTCACGAAGGCTAGGGAGTTAGGGGTTAAGAGACTCGCTATTCACTTCAGGTGTCCGGACAGTGTCGACACGCCGCACAAGTGCCTGGAGGCGGTTGCTGAAGGAGCATCCCTCGCTAACTACTCATGGAGCCGTAAGTCATCAAGCAGCGATGCTAAGCGCGTGGAGGAGGCGTTCCTTGTTGGTTCCGAACCCATTGAGGGGTGGGAGGACGTGCTACGCGTGGTTGACGCGGTGGCAGACGCGTGCAGGCTTGGAAGGGACTTAGCTAACGCACCAGCCTCAGAGATTAACCCAGCGACCTTCGTGGAGCGTGTGAAGGAGGAGTTTAAGGGCCTCCCAGTTAAGATGGAGGTCCTCGAGGAGGACGAGTTAAGGAAGCTTGGGATGAACGGCATCCTAGCCGTCGGTAAGGGCTCTGAGGTAAGGCCAAGGCTCCTAATAATCGAGTACAAGGGTGCCGGGGACGGGAACCCCTGGTACGTTGTTGTGGGTAAGGGCGTGTGCTTCGATGCTGGCGGCCTCGACATTAAGCCAGCGTCCTCAATGCTTGAGATGAAGTACGACAAGTCCGGCGCCGCGTACGCGGTCGCGGTGGCTTACGGTGCTGCTAAGTTGGGGCTTAAGGTTAACTTAGCGGTGCTCGCACCCCTCGTGGAGAACTTACCTTCAGGGAAGTCATACAAACCTCTAGACGTGATTAAGATGTATAATGGGTTAACGGTGGAGGTAGCGAACACTGATGCTGAGGGAAGGTTAATCCTCGCGGACGCCCTGGCCTACGCGGCTGAGAAGTACAGGCCGGCAGCCATGGTCGACCTGGCGACGCTAACGGGAGGTGTTATAGTGGCGCTAGGCAATCACGCCGCAGGACTCTTCAGTAATGATGAGGAGCTTAAGGAGGAGCTCCTGCGGTTAAGTGAAGATACTGGTGAGAGGCTATGGCCTTTCCCACTGTGGAGGGAATACTACGAGGACATAAAGTCTGACGTGGCTGACGTGAAGAACATCGGGTACCCTAGAGTGGCGAGCTCAATCATAGGGGCTGCCTTCCTAAGCAAGTTCGTCGGGGACGTTAAGTGGGCACACATAGATATAGCCGGCACTGCATGGACACAGCAGGAAGGTCCTAAGAAGCCATACTACCCGAAGGGCGCTACCGCGTACTGCGTTAGGTTACTGCTTAAGTTCCTTGCGGAGCGGGAGGAGTGATCCTCTCTTTTAAGAGACCTACTTAACTGTTTCCCGTTACGCTTGTTTTTGGAAGAGGGTCTCACTTTAAATAACTCCTTTATGTGTATAGGGTAATTAGATTGTGCGGAAGGTACCCATGATGGAGGGTAGAGCTTCATTCCTGGCTAAGGCGGGGTTCGCCACCACTATTGCTGCATCGTCATTGATAGCTGCTGTCTTGTTTGTGAAAGGTAACATTGAGTGGGTATTCTTCACCTCCTTAGCAGTGGCCGCAGGCATTCAGATAGTTCTCTGTTCCGTTGGGCGATTGAGGGAGCACAGCATCTTCAGAACTGCCATGGACGTAAGTAGCCTTTCAGTGATTGCGGTAACCGCTGCTTGGCTCTGGGTTAGGGTTGGGAGTTCCCTGATGTTAGTTAACGCGGTTGCGGTTCTCGCTATAATAGTTATTTACCTCATCACGGTACTTCCTGGGCGTGGCGAGGGTGAGTCATTGATTGAGTAAACGCGGGTAGTAGTTCTTGTGAGTCCTCAGCGTTGCTTCGTGAGCGTCCTTGATATGGAGTAATACTTTTAAGCATATATCGACCGACATATTAGGCCAGGACTTGGGGGATCACAGGTTGAAGGCGCTACTTAGGTCAAGCTACACGCTGGTAGCGGGCTCGCTTGCGTTCTTCGTAGCTGTTCTAGTGTTCTCCTCCCTCCTAACGTCCGTCGCGATGTTCCAGGGAATGACGCGGTCCATAGCAACCACGGTTAAGTGGGAGGGAATACTAGCGAGTGAGACAACACACTCGAAGAACCCCGTAAGCATTGGCGTCGCGGTCAACGAGGTCGGGAAGCTAGCTAAGCGCGTGGCTGAGGCGCGTGAGAGGCTCATGAGTGATCCTCGAGTTAACGAGTCCGTCACTTACTTCGCACTCACGTTCGTGCCGCCAACCCAAGCAAGTAGTACTGCGACGAGCAAGTGCCCTGAGCTCGTAGACCTGACCACGTCCCTAGGGATACTCGTTGTTTCAGGTGTAAGGCTAAACGGTAGCTACGCCGTTTGGTATCCCGGCGCTGGTCAGGGGTATGTTATGAGGGTGTACATGAGTGGATCCCCTCAACTTGCTAACTGGACCTTCGCGAAAGAGGTTCTCGGCATCACGCCGCGGCTCCCGCCACCAAAGGCATCTAAGGTGCTCAACGACATAGTGGGTAACCCAACGATTCCAATAACCAGGCGCACGGGGCCCTTCTCCGTAGTGACAAGCGTTATTGATCTGGGCCTCAACGCGATGGCGTACGTCGTAACTACCCCCGACCACCTTGGTACCGTGCTGAAGCTACTCAATGCCATCGGGAACGCGTCAAGCAAGTACTGCGGTGCGGCGCCCTCAGTTAGGTTCTCCTACGTGGTCGCGTTGGTTGACCTGAAGCCTAACACGTACTTGAACCCCGCATCAATATCTGCTAGCATAACCACGGCTAGGGCGGTGATTAGGGATCTAGGCAGTAAGGCTGGCTTCAAGATAGTGTCGACGTACCCTATGGAGAGGAAGTTATCTGCCTTCACAGGCTTGGAAAGCTTCATGCGCATCGGAATAGTCTTCGGGTTAGTGCCGGTCGCCCTCATATTGATTGCCGCGATTCCCTCCGTGTCCGAGTCCGCCATACTGAGTGTTAGAAGGATGATCGCGCTCGTGAGGCTTAGGGGTGCCTCGCCGGGCAGGCTTAAGCGTTGGATATGGGTTGCGACGATGGGCTCAGGCATCGTTGGCTTCCTCGTGGCCTGCAGTGCTTCATGGCTCATTTCCGGGGTTGCGTACGGTAATTACTCGCTAGCCCTAGACGTGCTGGCCGACCCGGTATTCCTGGCTGCGTCCATAGTCCTCACAGCGATTACCTTATCTTACCTTGCGTGGAAGGCGGGTAAGGTGGCTGCCGCCTTACCGCCTAAGGAGTCCCTCAAGACCACCTTAACGCCTGAGGCGCTCCTAGAGCCCCTTAAGATGGGTAAGTTCGGGTGGTTCTGCCTAATCGTTGGCCTCTACTTCGTGGTCACGGGCTTCGCAGGGTTCTCGGCTCAGACCGCGTTAATGAATGCTTTCAAGTCGGGGCACGCCGGCCTAGGCGTTGTCATAGGCTTAATAATTCTGGCGACCATAGAGGGTATCCTCAAGCCCTTCGCGCCAGTAATGCTTGCTTACGGCTTCGCCAAGCTGGTTACCGTGCATTACGACGCGGTCGTGGGTAAGGTGATGGGCGTCGCTACCGCTGGCGGGAAGTACGGGTTAGTTGCTAAGGGCTTAGTCACGGTGATGAGGAGGCGGGCCGCCGCAATGATGATGCTGGCGGTCTTCGCCCTAACCCTAATGACTCAAGCCCTCATACTCACCTCCGCCTCGCAGTCAGCCCTAAGCACGTCCGTAGCAGCGTCGATAGGGGCTGAGGTCATAGGCGTCAAACACATGTTCGGCGCGTTGCCAGACTCAGTCGTTAGCGCCTTAAAGGAAGCACCTGGAGTTACTGAGGGCTGGTCCACCGCCGCGCTCGGGTGGGATGGCGGGGTAAGCATCAGCAACAACACAGTGATTGAGATGGGGGTAATCATTGTTCCGGATCCCGAGAAGCTACTGCGTAACACGTACTGGTATGCTGAGTGGGGCGTTGGGAAGCCCTTCGACAAGGCTCTCCTGAATTCCCTCAAGCCTGGCGAGGCTCTTTACGTGTCCCCACAGCAGGCAGCGTTCATCTCGAGCGGGCCGTCCTTGAGCACTGGCGATGTTGTGGACGTGTGTGTTGATGCTGAATGCAGGGTTATGATTAAGAATGTTAAGATAGTTGACGTGGTTAGGGGGTTCCCAGGGAAGCCCTACCTAGCATTAAGTAGTGTGGGCAAGTCAGCCATAGTGCTTGGGCCTTGGGCTCTCAAGTCATTGAGTGAGGAGACCAGAAAGGTAGTCGCTAAAGGTGAGCAACTCCTCTACCCGGACTTCAGGGTAGTGGTCTTCACTATGGATCCCTCTAAGACCTCAGCACTCGCAGGTAAGGGCTACACAGTAGTTGAGTTAAGTGACGTTACGTCAAGCCCGCAGTACAGGTTAACGGAACTGATATTCGGTGGATCCACATCATCGCTGGCTGAGGCCTCAGTAATACTCACGCTCTCCACCGCAGTTGCGGTGATGGTGGCGTGGACCGTTAGCAAGGAAGTAAGTAAGGTGTACGTGCTCCTCAGGCTAAGGGGCGTCAGCTCAGGAGGCCTAACTAAGGTCAACCTCCTCCAATGGGGCGCGACGTCACTCATAGCCGCGCTAGTTGGGGTAACTGCTGGAGGGGCGTTAGGGTTGGGGGCAGCCTCAACCATCATAGGGTCCGGGGCGCAGTCAATGGTCATGTCCCTGCTGATTGGAGGCATCGGCGTCGACCCGACGCTAGGCGTGGTTAAGCCAACGATACCCGTGTGGGGTGCGGTGCTGATGAGCGTAGTGACCCTAGTCCTCATGTTCGTCCCCGCCTTAGTCTCCATACGCGCGTACCGCGGCGTGCTTAGGGAGAGGTTTATTGAGGTGAGGTAAGGTGAGCGCCGTTAAGGTAGGCCCACAACCTAGGTCAGGCGTTAAGGTTGAAGTGAGGAACCTAGTTAAAATATACAGGTATAAGGGAGGGGAGGTGCAGGCACTTAAGGGCGTCACAGCAACCTTCCCGCCAGGAGTGATGACATGCGTAATGGGTCCGTCAGGCTCAGGCAAGACAACCCTCCTGAACCTCATCGGGGGCGTCGACATCCCCACAGGCGGTGAGGTACGTGTAGGTAATGTCCACGTCCACATGCTCAGGGGTGAACACCTAGACAGGTTCAGGCTGGACAACATAGGGTTCGTGTTCCAAGCCCTCAACCTCATACCCTCACTCACAGCACTAGAGAACGTAGTGCTCCCCATGACCATGGCCGGCGTTAAGAGGGGTGATGCAAGAGCTAAGGCACTGAAGCTCCTTAAGCTCGTCGGGCTTGAAGGGAAGGAGAGCAGGTACCCGGAGGAGTTAAGCGGTGGTGAGCAGCAGAGGGTAGCGATAGCCGTGGCCCTAGCCAATAACCCCCCAGTAATTCTCGCTGACGAGCCTACGGCCGAGCTTGACGCTGAAAACGCTAGGGCGGTCACTAACCTCCTACTGAGGCTAGCTAGGGAGGAGGGGAAGACCGTGATACTCTCGACGCACGACCCCAGAGTAGCTGTCAAGGCGGACAGAATCCTCAGGCTAGAGGACGGGAAACTTATTGGCGAGTACCGCCCACTAGACCTCGAGTCAATGGGGACTAAGGAGGGCACTACGCAGGTGGGCTTAGCGGAGATCGTGAAGATGAAGATCGTGGTCATAGATAGGGAGATTGACGAACTAACAGCCTCATTCAGGAGAGGTGAGATCAGCATCGATGAGTTCTACGCTAGGTTAACGAGGCTTAAGGCAGTTAGAGAGGCATTAAGGGAGCTCCTGACCTCGATAGGTACTGAGTAAAGTTTTTAACTGAAATCCTTTCAAGGAAACAAGTGTTTTATTCACTAATGAGAGATAAAAAGAGAAAAGAGAGAAACGTCAATTTTATAACGTTAACGCATTAAAATATCGTAAGGTGCCGGATAGTGCAGACTAGAGCGTCCTTCGGGTGGAAGCACGCGGTAGCACTACTGGCGATAGCGGCAGTGGCATCCGTAGCCTTTGCCAGTGTTTTCGTGTTTTATGGAGGTACCATCACAGCCTACTATCAGGCACCGCCAGTCGTATGGGCCAGCGGAACCAACACCAATGGAACTGACATAGGGGGGAAGACTATATCCGTAAACATCACCGGTAACTCAACGACGTTATCAATAGCTGTACACCCCACATACGGCTACACATACTACAAGGACATAGCCACGATTAAGAATGATGATACAGCCAACGGCTACTATATAGCGATCAAGGTAACGAACCCTGCCAACATAACAAGCATAGCGGGCGCATCAGTAAAGCTCATAATTAGCAACACAACAAGCACCGAGGTACTAGACCTAGGAACTACTGGAACATCACCATGGTATTACCTCCCAGCAAGCACTAGTGCCAACGTCAGCATACAGTTCTACTTGCCAGGAGGCGTTAAGCTACCTAGTGCGGTCGTTACCGAGATACAGTTAATCTACAGCACGTCTAACGCCGAGACGCCGCCATCAACGGTGTAAGGTAAGGGAGGGCGAGTGCATGCGGGGAGGAAAAAATCTAAATTGTTTTTAAGGAATGCGTGGGTTAAGTTAGCATTCGCATCATTAGTAGTACTACTTTCAGTATTAATAGTAGTTGTTAACGCGGGGGTATATGTTATTTACGACTCTAAAATCGTAGCTAAGCCTCAGGCACCACCGCTAATACTAGTAGATCCCGAGGCGCAGGGAGTCAATGTTACCCTAGGTGCGAACGATACCTGGGCAAACATTACTGTTAAGGCGACTACAGAATACCAAGAGATAACCAGAAATGGCGGGTTCGACACCTCCCCTAATGGCTGGCTTTACGGCTACACAGTATACTCTGGTAACGCGACGGTAGCGGCCGCATGGAACCAGACCTACTACTTCGCCCCTGGGGCTTCAGGTGTGGTGTTGCTTTACATGAAGTTGTATAACCCATCGAGCATCATTGGTTACGTAAATGGTTCAATATACCTCGTCCAGAACGTAACGATTCCTAACACGCCCCTTAGCTCCGTAACTCTTAATATAACTTATTACTCTGCTTACACCACCAGTTTCTCAACATTAAGATCATATTACCTTTTCGCTGAGCTCTTATACACGAACGGAACAATCGCGTGGAGCAGTTTACAATCAGTTACCACAGGATCATGGAATAACGCATCATTTGTAATACCTACTGCCAACGTCAAGCCGGGGGAAACCTACACTTTGCTAGTAGGTGCTAGGGTAAGCGGGAGAACTCTCAATATACTCACAATCGTAGGTAATCTTACTATTTACCAGTTATTTGATAGTGTGAGGCTTTATGTGGAGCCCCTCTATCCCTCATTTTCTGGATCCATACTCGATGTTAATGTTACTAACGGCAATTATGGTGGCTCGTTGGGAGTCGCTAACCTCACGCTACTTGGGGGAACCAACGTTAATGTGTCTGTATTCCTTGCAAACCTCAGCGGGGGCGTCACTACCCCCATAGTAGTGTCGAGCGGCCTCTTGACAAGTAGCGCAACCTCTGAAGTACAGCTTACGGTTCCGCCTCTGGGCTACACCTCAGGTTACATCCACCTGTCCGCATCAATATACTCGTCAAGCGTGGTTAACATACCTCTGAGGATAAGGTACGGTGTTGGCGGCGTTACCGTAACTTACCAAGTAAACATAACGATAATTGATCCCCCGAGTAAGAACGTAACAGTAAGCAGTACCAATAACGTACCACATCAGTACGCTCATACACATCTGGGTAGGGATAAGTCAATGAAGGGGTTCAAGCACTTAGATAAGTTGCTCCCGAATATCTTAGAGAATTCAATACCGTTGCAGAGGTGGCGGGGCTGAGGCTAGCTAAGCGCTCGGCCATCCTAGGTGCCGTGCTTCTCTCATTAGTCATAGTCCTGTTCTTAGGACGTGTTGTTGGCTTCCCAGTGGCTGTCGTAATAGTTTCTGGACGCTCTATGGAGCCTACCCTACACGTTGGTGACGTGGTCGTGGGTGTTAAGCTCTCCTACAGCGTTGGTGATATAGTTATTTGGTGTGCCAGCCCCACATACTGCGTAGTGCATAGAGTGGTTAAGATTAAGGACGGAGTCATCGTTACTAAGGGGGACAATAACCCCTTCCCGGACCCGCCAGTACCTAAGTCCCTGGTCCGGTATAGGGTAGTGGGTGTCATTCGCTGGTATGTTTGGTTGCCTGCCGTGTTACTCGCTCTCCTTGCTTACGCTTACGTGCATCGCGAGTACTTCCTTAAGCGCCAAATTTCTCCGGGGGATGTAGCTTCCCTCATAGTCGTGTTCTTCGTCGTGTTTAATGCCGCGATAGCGCTTCTCGCCCCAACATATTACTCGCCTAGGGGTGGCGTCATGGAAACTCCTGAAGTAACCCTCAAGAGTACGTCAGTGACTATGAATGGCAACGTGCTAATTAACTTGAACGTACGCAATACTAGGCTACTTAGCGTTGATTCCTGTGAAGCCCTAGTATACGGCGAGAAGAGAAAGTACGTGTGCGAAGCCATTGTGGCAAGTAACTCACAAATACTTGTTAAGGGCATACCTAAGTCACTGCTAGAGCGGATGCTTGAGGAGGGGGTCAGGCCCCTCATAATTAAGGTTAAGGCTAAGATAGTTTTCGGCGTCTTGAACGGCGTTTACTATGTTTACCCTACATGGAGAAGACCCAAGGTCACTATTACTAACGGCTCAGTCATGATAATCAACCCTAACCCAGCCCCCCTAAGAGTTAACGTCACAACGTACGTCGCCAACAGGCCCGGACCCGCCAATACTAGTTTTAAGTCCTACGTGCTCGAGGCTGGAGGTAGTGTAAGGATAGACCTAAGCAAGTGTAGGTACGCCTACATTCGGATCGAGTACCTGTTCCAAGGCAAGCATGTAATCGTTCAGAAAAGGGTGAGGCCTTGAGAAGCGAGGCAAGTTTAAGGGGATTAGGAGCTATTG
>WAOL01000050.1 GCA_015521295.1 Desulfurococcales archaeon | reverse complement strand
CTATTAGGGAGGATGTCATTAGGTACAGCATGACGGGCTTCCTCAGCACCTCCAGACCCTTCACTAGTTTGCTACCCTTAATCACGTACTCTCTGCTTAACCTGCCGTGGACTAAGTGATTGCGGAGGTCCCTTAGCTTGACTGGGCGCTCAATAACGTAGTGGGTCACTAGGTCAGCGTTCCCTGCCTTAACCTCCTCAAGCACGCCGGAGATTGTTTGAGCTGCTTCCTCATCACCCCTCCTCCTAGCTTCCCTTAATGCGGCCCTCAACTCACCCCTAACCTGCTTAAGCTCACGCGCTAGCTTGGATTCATCGCCCGCAATGATGCTTAAGTACGCCTTAAGAATGCGGGACTCGAAGGCCTTAACTAACCTGCCGGTAGGGTCGGCAGAGGCTAGAGAGTCATGGATTTCCTTGCGAACCTCAATGATCCTCAGCTCACGGAGTTCCTTAAGGACGTCCCCAGCCTTACGCACCGCCTTCACACCCCTTAACGCAGGCTTCACTAACTTCATTCCCTCCTCGAAAGCATCGCTTAAGTTAACGCTCATGATGGACCTCCCTTCATTCCCGAGGGACTCCACGTAGTTGAAGAGGTTGATTAATGTGGGCGGGTACCTAAGCCTGTAGAAGTCCGCTAGGCAGGAGTGAAGGAATCCTTCCCTACCTCCCCTAACGCCTTCCAGCAACTCCGCCACCACGTCCAGCACGGCGCCGTGATTCATGAAGAGGCCGGCAACGAAGGATAGGGCTAGCGAGGTGTAAAGGTAGGAAAACCCTATCCCTAACCCTAGGTACGGCCTCTCACCTGGCTTCAGATTAGGTATCAGTATAACTACGATGGATAGGGTGAGGGCGAAGAAGGTCAGGAACTGCGTGAATAGGGGCTCGTCCCCTCCCTTACTGACCTCGGTCGAGGCAGTCACCGCTAACACCCTATGGAATAGTAGGGAGTCGTACGCAAGTATGAGGGCAGCGAGGAACGCAGAAAGCCCTATGATTAAGGCGGGCTCTAACACTAACCCCGTCGAGTGAGGTGTTACCGAAACATACAGGAAGGCACTAAGCACTAACGCTGTGACGCAGGCAACCCTAAGCAACCACTTAGCCCTAACAAACCTGAGACCCAACGTCCTAGTAGCCACACCAGCGCTTATGGACCACGCTAAACCCGCTATGAAGGCCAGCACTGTGTACAGCACCCACGCAGGCATCATGGGCACGGACCTAACCCTAAGTAACGTAACGTCACTAACAACGCTAGCAAGAAGGTAAGTGGATACGATACCCACGAACACGTGCCTCCTCCCACCAATCAAGTACTGAACAACAACGTACGCAACAACAACACTCATCACGTAAGCAGCTACGGGGCTCTCAAGCAAGTACACGTAGATACCTAAAGCCACCAAGGCAGGCACATACAGCAGGACAAACAGTGAATGCGCCCTCAGTAACTCCCTATCCACACTAAGCACACCACCACGATTAGGTAAGCGCGGAATTTAAGTAAGGTGATGGGGGAATCAGCCACTAATCATTTTCTCGAAATTTAAAACCTAAGGTGACGGTATCAAGGTGATGTTAAAGGTAGTGCTATTAGGTTAAGTAATACCTGACATTATGGGGGAACTTACTTGGTTACAGCATCCGACGTTGCTGTGGTGCTTCCTAAAAGCGTTGTGGATAAGCTGAGGAAGGAAGCTGAAAAGGCGGGACTGAGGCTTGAGGGGTATGTTCTTGACTTAGTTCTACGTGATTTTGATCCTAGGGAAAGGGCCGAGGATTATGTTAAGGTTGCTGAGAACCTTCTGGAGCAGGCTAAGGATGAATTGGAGAGAGGGGAGGTTAGGCAAGCCGCTGAGAAGTTGTGGAGTGCTGCTGCCCTCGCTGTTAAGGCTTACGCTGAGTTCCTAGAAGGTAGAAGACCTGCAAGTCACGGTGAATTATGGGAGTACGCGAGAAAGATGGCGAGGGAAATGGGGTTGTGGGTTCGTGAAGCATGGATGTACGCGAATGGCATGCACGTATGTTTCTACGAAGGATGGTGTGGTAAGGAAGATGTTGAAGATTCCCTTAATAGAATAAGGACTTTAGTAAGAAAGGTGAAGGAGAACGTCATAGGTAAGGAGTAACCTTAGCTACGATGATGCGATAACTAAAACATCCTATTACGGGAAAGGCTGTTGACTCCCTGGCATATTCAGGCTTTCGGTGTAGGCATGTCGCGGATATGTACGTCGAGTTGCGGGTAAGGTATCTCTATGTCTGCCTTCCTGAACTCCTCGTATATGCCTCTTATTAGGTCGGCCTTGACGGTGCCGTAGTCCTCCTTCCTAACCCATGCCCTAACCTGAAGGTTAATGCTTGAGTCCTTTAACTGCGTCACGACGACCGCGGGCTCGGGGTCGTCAAGCACCTTCGGGTGAGCCTTGAGTATGCCCATAGTGACGTCGACCGCCTTGCTTAGGTTGGTGCCGTAAGCGACGTCAATGTCCAGCGTAACCCTCCTTGTCGGCTCCCTAGAGTAATTAACTACTGGCGCACCCCAGACCTTCTTGTTAGGTATGGTGATTACCACGTTGTCGAAGGTCTTGAGGGTGGTCGTCATTAAGCCAATACCGTCAATTATTCCGGAGTACCCGCTCACCTCAACGTACTCGCCCTTATCGAAGGGCCTCGTCACGGCTAGCCAAACACCGGCCGCCATGTTCGCCCACGTGTCCTGGAGGCCGAAGCCTAGGATCAAGCCTATGATCGCTGATAGGCCTAACCCAACAGTGCTCGTGTCAACACCTATTACCGGGAGCGCCGTTATGACTACCACAATATACCCTAACCCACGCGTAATGCTCGTCAGCAACCCCGTAATCAGGGATGGGGCACCAAACCTCTCTAAAGACCTCTTAACGAGCCTCGCCACCACCTTAACTACGAGCACACCAACAAGCAGTATCGCTAGGAATAGTATCAGCTGGTACGCACTGAACCCAACGACAGGTAGCGGGGCCGTGAACGCGTTGAGTATTGAATTCATTCAGCACACCACCTAAAAGCCTTGGAATGAAGTAACGTACTGAAGTATTTAAGTGCAACTAACCTTAAAGCCACAAACCAATTAACGCGCCCTAAATCCTGCGACCGATATTCCTAAACCCTTTTAGTGAGGCATTCCTGTTGGTCCGTGCTTTAAGTAATGCTCTGGATTCTTTTCAAATTCTTTCTTACAGTGCCGACTGCAGAAGTAATATATTACTCCTCTATAGACGAACTTGTATGGAGTCTTAGCAGGATCCACCTCCATACCGCATACGGGATCCCTAGCCATCGACTTCCCCTCTTTATAGTGCCATCCACTCCTAATATTTTTTCACTGGTACGAAAAATTTAGTGGTTGCTGTTAGGGCTTCTGAGGAGGTCTCCACTTCTTTAACGTTAATGCATTACCCGTAACGGTTATGGAGCTTAGCGCCATCGCCAAGCCCGCGAACTCAGGCCTAAGAACTAACCCTGTTAGCGGGTAT
>WAOL01000049.1 GCA_015521295.1 Desulfurococcales archaeon | reverse complement strand
TCGTGAGCTCCCCCGAGCTTAAGTCATACATGAACAGCTCCTGCGACCTGGGGTTCCCGCGCATCATGCCGGCACCCACCACTAGGTCTCCCTCAACGTCGGTGGGGTACGCGATCGTCTTCAAGTCGGTGAGCTTCTCCCACGACCCCCTCCTAGCGAGGTAGAGGGCAATCCCCGACTCCGTCGCGGCCGAGAACACTAACTTCTCACCATCCCACGCACCCCCGAAGAACCTCATGGGCGGGACGTCCGCCAGTAACTCCTCCTCACCACCCTCAACACTCACGACGTAGGGTTCCTGCAACTCCCTGCCCTTACTAACATCACGGGTGAACACTACGTACTTCGAGCGCGGTGAGGGCTTAGCGACGCTGTGCACAGGACCTTCCGTCAGCCTAACCCGCTCACCAGTCCTAGGGTTGAGGGACCATAGGCTAGTGACGCCCTCGACGTCGGAAACGTAAACCAGCCTCCCACTAGTGAAGCCCACGACACTGTAAGTGGGGACACTAACTATTAACTCAAGCAACCTAACCCTATCAGCAACACGCACGGAAGACAACCTCAACACCGAGTCACAAAGCACCTCCAGCATTTTAAGGAGTTACGGACCCCACACAGTAAACAGTAACCTTCTCCTTCTTAGGATATCGTACTCGTTAAAACCTTCTCTCCTGTATTTCCTGGCTATTTCAGCTAGAATTATCGATGGAGTATCCCTCTGGGATCCTAGGAGTTGCTTCACGACAGCATCCCTCCATGCGTAAGTATAATATACAGGCAAATTCGCTTATCCCCTATCCTCCATCCTAATCCTTCTCCATATACGGCTTGACCATACCCTTGTCAACACCGAACATGCCTTTAGGGATGCCAGCCTTCTCCAGAATTACTCTTCCAAACACTTTCTCTAGTATGGACACGCCTACTTCCTTGCAATTCTAACTAATCTTTTAAATAGAATAATATTAGCCAACAGTCTTTCTTAACGTGCCAGTAAACGCGTCATGTAATTAAAGAGAAATGATTAATTCGACTTTTCCCTTCTTATTAGGGAGGCTACCTCCTTCACTAGTTTCTCCACCCTCTTCTCGGCTGTGACGATGTCCTTTTCAGCACACCAGCCCTCGTAGAAGCATGTGTGCATGGCGCTGGCCTGAGCCCAAGCGTCGCTGACCCACTCTCCTAACTCGTCCTCTAGCCTCCTCTTGTACTCCCACAGCTCTCCATGGCTGGTTAGGCGTTTGCTGTCTCTCCAGTAGGCGTAAGCTTTAACGGTCAGTGCTGATGCTCCCCAGAGCTTCTCGGCGGCTTGCCTTACATTCCCTTTCTCCATCTCCTTGCGGGCCTCCTCCAGTAGGTCTTCGGCGGCCTCAACATACCCTAGGGCCCTATCCCTCGGGTCAAGACCCTGGCTAAGGAGCTCCACCACGTACTCCTCAACACTGACTCCAAGCCTCCCAGCCTCCTCCCTGACGCGCTTCGCTAACCTACCGCGAAGAACAACAGCCTCACCCAACCCCCTCAGCACCCCAATATAGAGTAGCTTTATCCTGAGTAATAAAGGGAAGGGATAAGAATAGGTGAGTAAGCAACAGAATATTGTGATGAAAATAAGCCCTTCCTCCTTGAGGTGATGCTACCTTACCTTAGCGTGCCTCGTAGGAGGGCTCTAATCTTAGATGCTGGTTAGTTATTCTTTCCCTTGCTCTTGGGCTAGGACTTGGTCGTGATTCCTGTTAGCTCTTCTACTTCCTTAGCTCCTGACTCCATTTCCTTCACTAGTTCTGGGTCTAGGTTCTTTAGGAGTGCCATGAATTCCCCTACGTGTGCTTTCTCTTCCCTCGCTATGTCCTCGAATACCTTCTTTACTGCCTCATCCTCTATTGCCCTGGCGAGTTGCTCGTAGAGGCTTACGGCGTCGAGCTCTGCTATTATGGCTAATCTTAACGCGTCCTTGACTTCGTCTTTCGAGAACTTCCTGCTTGGGGGGAGTTCTAGAGGGTGTTTTGAGAGCAAATCTTTTACACCTGTTCTACATATACGCAGATGCTTTTAAGGATTTATGTTTCCGTGCCACACTTTTGCTTTAGATTTAGCCTCCCTCGTAGAATGGTGGTACAAGTAGTATCGTGTCCCCGTCACTAAGCTTGACGCTACTCTTGTTGAGAACCTGCTTCCCGTTTACGTAGACCCATATCATGGGTAAGGTGCCCTCAGCTACGCTGAATTCTGGCCTTAACTCACGTAGTTTGCTTAGGGCGTCCTCGACACTCGGTGCCTTACCCGGTTCCGGCTCTGGCAGTTCTATGATGTCCTCGAACGTTCCGAGGTAGCCGTAGAGGGAGCCGAAGTACCTTACCTTGACCTTAATGGTGCGTGCTGCCTTAACCGTCGCTTCCCTCATCTTCGCGGCACACCCCCGAAGCGAGTATGTCTGCGTACTTCCTGAGGAGGTCTGGCCTGTGCCTTAACCAGGCATCGAAGATCTCCACGTACTTCATTCCGTCGTCAGGGAATATTAAGGCGTACGTCCCCGCCCCTAACTCGTCTTTAACTGCTTCGTAGGCAGCCACAACAGCCCCTGAGGATAGTCCGACGAATAGTCCGTTGGTCCTAGCCACGAGGACGGCTCCGGCGACAGCGTCTTCCGTACCCACCTCAACCACCTTATCAGGCTTGATCACGCTAACCCACTTGGGCTTCGTTGACAGCGGTCTTAGTCCGGGGATGGATTCCCTCTCCTTAGGCACCACAGCAACGAAGGCGGGGGCTTCATCACCGTATTTTTCCCTAAAGTGCTTCGCTATTGCTGCTGAGTGCCCTGACGTGCCGACGCCGGCTATGATTGCTTTAGGTGGTGACTTACCCACGGCCTTTAACTGCTTGTCTAGCTCCCTAGCCGTGTGGTTAAGGTGTGCTAGGAAGTTGCAGTCGTTGATGTACTGGTTGAGGTTTACGGCACCGTCACGCCTTGCCTCCTCCTTAACCTTGTTCACCATCTCCTCGCTGATGCATTCGTACTCCGTCCTGACGACCTCTGCCCCGAGTACCTTGAGGATTACTTCCGTGGCTCTTGGGGCGTGCTTGGGGAGGTAAGCCCTGAACTTCAGGCCAAGCACGTTGGCTAGGGACGCCATAGCTATCCCGACGTTCCCTGACGTTGCTTCATAGAACACCCCTCCCTCCCTGAGCACGCCCCTACGTAATGCGTCCTCAATCATGAACCACACGGGCCTGTCCTTTGTTGACTTGCTGAAGGGGTTGTAGAACTCTAGCTTAGCCCACGCCTCCGCCCCGTTCCTGGATATCCACCTTAACTTGATTAGTGGTGTGGGCCACATGCCAGTCATTAGCGTTACGGGGTCCTCGAACACGTGTGGGGCTTCAGCCACTTCCCTTACCCTGTAATAACTTAGTTATAACCTAAAAAGCGTCCCTCAGTATGTGCAACGATATTAGCGCTGAAGAACCAGAGTAAACGGTGCTGAAGGTCTTGGGCTTCGGTTTAGGCGCGACCCCCAAGCAAATCCCCTTACCTCCACCTAAACCCGTAACAGGGGTCAACATCGAGGATGCGGTGCTTGCTAGGAGAAGCATTCGCGAGTACATTGATAAGCCGTTAACCATGAATCAGCTCTCACTCCTCCTATGGTCTGCTCAAGGCATAACGGAATTGAGGCACGGGTTAAGGGCAGCGCCAAGCGCTGGCGCCACCTACCCGATAGAGCTGTACGTGGTCGTCGGTGAAGGAGGTGTGGAGGGTCTTGGGAAGGGCGTGTACAGGTACGTCCCCCAGAACCACTCACTAATACTTCATAAGCCCGGGGACGTGAGGGAGGAGCTCGCCGAGGCGGCCCTCAAACAACCATGGGTTAAGGAAGCCCCAGTGACGCTCGTCTTCTGCGCCATATTCGCGAGAACCACCGTCAGGTACGGGAGGAGGGGGTTCAGGTACGTGTTCATGGATGTAGGGCACGCCGCACAGAACGTTTACTTAATGGCTACGGCCCTCGGCTTAGGCACTGTGGGTGTGGGGGCGTTCAACGACGAGGAGGTCACGGCGGTCCTTGGGCTGAAGGGTGAGGAGGTGCCTACCTACCTCATGCCTGTCGGTGTGCCTTCAAGTAACGCCCCCAAGTCAAGCACGTTTGAGGAGCTTGAGAAGTACTTCAGGGGCAGGCATGGGTGAGAGGTTCGAGGGGTCTTTCCAACCTAAAAAGCTCCTTACCCCTACTGCACGTTAATCCTTAACCTTCCTGAAGAGTATCGGCGCTTCAGTAATCACGTACTCTCCCTGCCTCCCCGCATCGAACGGGTTGCGGATCTCGAACCCTAATGCCTTAGCGGTTCTCTCGGCCGCCATAGGTATGACTGGTGAGAGGAGGGTTACCGCAACCCTCACAACCTCGAGTAGCGTGTACAGCTCCTTGCTCGGGTCGCTTAGCTCCCACGGCCTCGTCCTATTCACGTACGCGTTGCCTTCACGCAGTAGTTTCATCACCTCGCCAAGCGCCTCTGAGGGGTTGAAGGAGTCCATAGCTTTAGCGTATCTCTCAAGTGTTTCGTTCATGAGCCTCTCCAGCCCCTCATCAACGCTTGTTTCGCGAACCCTACCGCCTAACTTCTTCTTGGTCAGCACCCCGACCCTCCTCACGAAGTTTCCGAGAGTGTCGGCTAACTCGCTGTTGTAGATCGTGTCGAATAACCCTGTCGTTACTTCGACGTCCTTACCCATGTTGAATATCCTCATGAGTACGTACCTGAAGCCGTCTGAGTCCTGGTACCTGCTTATCAGGTCCTCTATGGGTACCGCGTTACCCGCGCTCTTCCCTATCTTCAGCCCCTCGCTTATGAGGAACGCGTGCACGAGCACCTTCTTGGGTGGCTTAATACCTAGTGCCTTAAGCATAGAGAACCATATGGCGGTGTGGAACCACAGTATGTCCTTACCTATCACGTGGTGGACTACGGGCCAGTACCTCTCGAACCTGACCTTATCGTCCGGGAACCCTATACCTGTTAAGTAATTTAGTAGAGCATCAAACCAAACGTAAACAGTGTAGTCCGGGTCGAATGGGACTTCAATGCCCCACCAGACCCTGCTCTTGGGGCGAGCGACTGAGACATCCCTTAGGCCCTCACCCTTGATCTTGCTTAGGATCTCCACAGCGTATGACTTGGGGTGCACGACGTCGCCGCTGAGGACATCGATTAAGTAGTCCTTGAACTCACTCAATTTGAAGTAGTACGTGTCCTCCTCTAACCACTCAAGGGGCTTCTTATGTATGGGGCAGTAGGGCTTCCCATCGATCACCTCGTACTCGCTCGTGGCGTAGAACCTCTCGCAACTAACGCAGTACCAGCCGGAGTACCTTGCCTTATATATTAAGCCATCTCTGTACATTCTACTCATGGCTTCCTTAACCACCCTCTCGTGGTCAGGGTCCGTTGTCCTTATGAATCGGTCGTAGGATATGTTCAGCATCCTCCAGTACTCCTTAAACATTGACGACATTTCATCAACTAACTCCTTAGGGTGCTTCCCAAGCTTCTCTGCAGTGCGCTGCAGCTTAAGGCCGTGCTCGTCCGTCCCGGTCAAGTAGAACACGTCGCGACCCAGTAGCCTGTGGTACCTCGCTAGCGTGTCCGCAAATACCGTTGTGTAAGCATGCCCTATGTGCGGCACGGCGTTCGGGTAGTATATTGGGGTCGTTACGTAAAACGCCTCCCTCGACAGCCTTCATCACCCCTCGTGAGTTACTAATTAATCTTAAGGAACACCTATTTAAAATCAAACGAACCGCCCGCCCTCAGAACATCGTGCTTTAAATGACTTGTTTAGAGTAACGCCTCTCATTAAGGAGATCACAAGTTTCTTACTATGGATTAGTTAGTATTGCTAATCTTTTAGTTAAGATAACGTACAGATTCAGTTAAGTTTATAAGTGTCTAAAGCTAATTATGTAGTGGAGGGATCAGGAAAATGCCAGGTCAGATCCCATTAATAGGTGAGAAATTCCCTGAAATGAAGGTCATGACTACACACGGCCCCAAGAAACTACCTGACGACTACGCGGGGAAATGGTTCGTGCTCTTCAGCCATCCAGCGGACTTCACCCCGGTCTGCACGACGGAGTTCGTTGCGTTCGCTAAGCGCTACGAGGACTTCAAGGCGTTAGGTGCTGAGCTAATAGGGTTAAGCGTTGACAGCACCTTCAGCCACATAAAGTGGATTGAGTGGATCAAGGAGAAGTTAGGGGTTGAGGTGCCCTTCCCGATAATCGCTGATCCGCAGGGTAACGTAGCCAGGAAGCTCGGGATGCTTCACGCGGAGTCAGCAACCCACACAGTCAGAGCAGTATTCGTCGTAGACAATAAAGGTGTCATCAGAACCATACTGTACTACCCGCTCAACGTAGGCAGGTTAGTGGATGAAATACTAAGAGTAGTCAAGGCACTCCAGATAAACGACAAGTACGGCAGGGCGACCCCAGCTAACTGGCCTAACAACGAGCTAATAGGGAAGGCAGTCATAGTACCGCCAGCATCAACGGTTCAGGAAGCCAGCGAGAGAATGAAGAAGTATAAGTGCTTCGACTGGTGGTTCTGCTACGAGGACGTTGTCAGCGATGAGGAAGTGAGTAAGGTAAGAGGGTTCCTTGAAAGGGCGGCAAAACCGGCAAAGAAGTGAAGTATTCCTGCAGAATAGCAGCTAACTATTAGGTTAAGCCTGAAGCGCTTTTTAGCTCCCTAAGCAGGCATCTGCTTGGCTCAGGTCTAACGATGTTGCTCGGGCCTTTTACCTAGGTTACGGATGTCCCTAGGCTGAAACAGCTTATTAGTTGATTTAAAAAGCATCACATTAGTTAAGAGTCTTACCTAGAGTAGCTTGTTTTATTATGTTTGTCTCACACAATATTTTCTTGAGAAGTGTGAGCAATCATGGCAGGCCTTGACGATAAGGAGAGGAAGCATGGACCTAGGAAGGTATTTGGTATGGTCGAGCTAGATGATATTATTGGCGAGATTCCATCGAACTACGTTATCCTGCTGGAGGGCAGGCCCGGAACGGGCAAGACGTCCATCGCGCTAATGACTCTCTGCAGGAATGTGCGTGAAGGCAGAGCTAGGGTGCTTTACGTGACTTCCAATGAGTGCTCTAACAAGCTAATTGAGGTCGCTAAGAGCTTGGGTTGCGACCTAGAGTCTAGAGTTCGGGAGGGTAAGGTAAAGATAATTGAGTGCCCTACCCTGGGAGACGAGTACCTAATCGAGATGATTACCGAGGAAATAATGAAGAACGTTTTAGAAGGCTACGACATGGTGATAATTGACAGCGTGACCCCGTTAATGAAGATACTTGAGTCATACGCTAAGAAGAGGTCATGGCTTCACACGGTACTCTATAAAATAGCGTCAGCCCATAACGTCTCCGTCATTATGGTGTGTGATAAGCTCATGAAGCAAGACCCAGACATATCGCTCTTGGAGTACTTGGCGGACGTAGTGGTTAGCCTCAACTACGACCCAGACGCAGTGTTCCCTAGGAGCCTACGAGTACTTAAGTTTAGGACCAGGTATGTCCCCACATACCCAATATACTTCGATATATCAAGCAGAGGCGTAAAGGCCATAAACGCTATCAGCAGTGCTCTCGCCGAGACGCTGAGAAGTAAGAGAAAATCAATCAAGATAAACCACGATGTACCCACAAAGCTCTTTGGTAGGGAGCTGAAGCCTGGAACGCAGGTAGCGATAATAATTAAGTACCCGGCAACAGGCCTAGGGCTTCTCTACCCCTACTTGGTCCTCAAGATAGGGTTAGAGGCACTACGTAACGGTGTTAAGGTAGGTATAATTTACTTCAGCAGGAGAAGAAAGCACCTTCTGGAGGAGGAGGGAATATTAGGTAGGATTCTTAAGGATAGGATAGTGGAGATACCTGCTGAGGTTCTACAGAAGCAGGTGCCACACTACCTGTACTACAGTGACCCTGAGCTAGGCGGGATAGATGTCCTAGTTGTTACGGGGTATGAGAAGTTAGTTGAGCTCTACGGTGTTGAGGAGATCAACAAGATGCTCTCAATATATCATGTAATGGATGCTGACCTAGGCATAACCACGTTAAGGATCTTCAGAACAAGTCCCTCACACCCTGACCCACCATCATCGCTCAACACCCTGAGCGACATAGTAATTGAAGTTACGCTGAATGAGGAGAGGGAGTGCTTCAACCTACGCGTGGTTAAGGGTAAGCACATACTCAGACCAATAACGATACTTGACACTGAGCTAAGGTACGTTGTTGAGAGCCTAAGGAAGGAGTTCAAGAATGCAGTGAGTGCCATAAGGAAGGAAGAGGTGAGAGCTCGTGAGTGAGTTAAGGGGTGAGGAGCTTAAGGCGAAGTTAAGGAGGCATGCAACAAATGTGGCTCCTGGCCTCCTCCTTACCCTTAATATCTATTCGATGAAGCTGTTTGGGGAAGGTTTTGAGGACGTGTGCGTTAAGGATATGGATAAGTGTAAGGAGGTCATGCGTGTGGCGTGTAAGGATAGGGCGGTTGCCGACATGATGTTTAACGTGTTAATTAAGAAGATACTCCAGGAGTAGGCTAGCTAGATCGGTGTTGAGGTAGTTGTTGGCGAAACACCTTCTCTTGCTTCATGTTGACTTAAGCAGGTTCATTACCTCCTTATGCGTTGGTATGGCGCTTGATCCCAACTTAGTTACCTTTATGGCGGCCACCGCAAGCCCGTACCTGACTGCCTCCTTAAGATCCCACCCACGGGTCATCGCCGTTAGTAGTCCTGCTGCGAATGCATCGCCAGCCCCGGTAGCGTCCTTAACCTTCGGTACCCTGAATGCCTCGAACCTCTCGCTGAGGTCCTCTGAGAGTACATAAACTCCCTCAGCACCCATCTTGACGACCACTACTTCAGGGCCTAGTGACTTTATCTTGGACGCGCCCTCCTCAATGCTCGATGCCTTAGTTAGGGTTAAGCATTCCTCCGCGTTAACGAACACTATGTCGACTAGCTTAATTAGGCTCCTCAACGCGTGTAACCCCTTCCTGCACAGGACCCTCCCGGGATCCCACGAGACGTACTTGCCTAGCTCCCTAGCCCGAGCGGCTACCTTGAGGGACGTGTCGGGCCTTAGGCTAGCTATGTGTACGTACCTGCCCCTCTCAATAACCCTCACGTCCACGTCGTCAGGCCTTAAGTCCTCCGCAACCCCCTTGAAGCCGTATAGGGCTATCCTCCCCTCCTTATCTATTATCACTACGGTGAAGCCTGTGGGCCCGATCCCTATCCTTATGCCTGATATGTCCACGCCCTCGCGCATTAAGTGGTCGACGGCTGTCCTGCCGAATCCGTCCAGGCCTACCTTAGCTATCACTGCTGAGGTGCCGCCAAGCCTCCTAACACCTATCGCGACGTTCGCTGCAGAACCCCCGACACCACGTGACTGATCCTCGATGACTGCCTCCTCATCAGGGCCTGCGAAGTGGGATACGGTGAAACGTAAATCCATCAGTACGTGGCCGACCGTGACTACGTCGAAGGACTTGCTTGTGTGGGCGTTCATAGCTCCTCAGGTCACCCCTTAACCTCCTTCACGGCCTCCTCAGGCTCTAGGCCCTCGTGCACCACCTTAATTATTGCCCTAGCCATTCCTACGGGGTCTGGGTGCTGGAACACGTTCCTACCAACCACAACTCCCTTGCCACCAGCAAGCATTACTGAGTGAACGTCCCTCAGGAAGTCTATGGGTTTAGGCCTTGAGGGACCGCCGCTCATCAGCACTGGCACCCCTGAGGCTGCCTTAACGACTTCGGCGAAGGTCTCCCTGCTTCCGGTGTAGTATGTCTTTATCAGGTCAGCGCCTGACTCGGCTGCCGCCCTAGCACCGTACCTGACGATCTCGACATCATACATGTTGCTTATCGCCGGGCCCCTTGGGTAGGCTAGCTGAAGGCATGGGAGCCCGTAGGCCTCCGCCGCTGACCTTACGGCGAACCACCTCTCAAGCATTTCGTCCTCGTACTGACTGCCCCAGTAGACGGTCGCGGCTACGGCGTCAGCTCCTAGCGCGACCGCGTCCTCCACGTACCCGAAGACGCTCTGCCTTAACCTCTCTTCCTTAGGCCTTAGGTTGGTCTTGCTCGTCACCTTAATTATGGCCGCTACCTTACCTCCCCAGATATCGTGTGTTAGCCTAGCTATGCCTGGGAGCATCATTATCGCATCAACGCCCGCCTCAACCACCTTCTCTATGATGACCCTCGGGTCAACCCTGTCTGGCGGGAAATCTTTAGGGCCATGCTCCACCCCGTGGTCGAAGGCGAATACCACGCCCCTCCCGTCGGGGAGTATTCTGGACATCCTCACGCGCCTACCTACGCTTGGGTATGTTAGGAGCGCGTTACCTACTGCCGTTAAAGATCACCTCAACGGTGAAGCTGTTAGTGCAGTTAATAAACACTTCCACATAGAGATTTGAGGCATAGCTTTAAGTTAGTAAGCGTGGGTAGCCGCCAAAATATTCATGCTTACGTTAAATTACACGGATTAAGGAATCTTCTTGACCCTAAGCAAGATAATCTCTTTCCTAGAGCCCCTAAACGTACCTAAGGATGAAGTCCTTGAATCCCCTCAGTGCCTCTGCACCTAATTCCCGCGCGAAGCGGTGAGCGTCAAGTAGCCCTGCATTGAGTGCCCCCTTAACGTTAGCGTCGTTGTCGTCCACGAAGATTGCCTCGGGAGGTTCTACCCTAAGTAATCTTAGGGTGGCCTCGTAGATGTGCTTGTCAGGCTTGCAGTACCCGACTAAGTCGCTCGTGATGATGGCGTCGAAGTACTTTAAGAGCCCGTCCCTCTCCATTGTTGCTAGGACGCATTCGTGGCACCAGTGATTAGATACTAGCGCTACCCGCAGTCCTGCATCCGCTGCTACTCTGAGTAGCTGCTTCGCCCACGGTAACGGCTCCGTATTCAGGATTACTTGAGCCTTCATCACGGCTTCAAGCCCCTTCACCACGCTTGGCTTTGGTGTGATGCCGTGCTTCGCTAGTACGTGTGCGGCCGCGTACCCTATTTCCTGCTCGACTGGTCCCTCAAGCGACCATGACTTCATGGCGTTACCTACGCTCTCCATGCTCGCGTTGCTCACCCCGATCCTTAGGAGGTACTTGAGGATTGATGACCTGAGGGATTCTTGGAAGTCCTTGGATTCAGCGTAGAGTACGCCACCGTAGTCTATTAGTAAGGCCCTCACCCTTCGCTTACTCAATGCAGCTACCTCTGGGATGCTGATGACGCCTTCCACGACTCATTAACTCATACCTTACTTTACCCTGCGTTTAAGGTTCCTCGCTATCCAGTCACCGCTAACGGTCTCTAGGAATGCCTTGAGGAGCTTGGCCGCGTTCACAGCGTCGTTGAGGTTGAGGGTCTCCACCGGTGAGTGCACGTATCTTGTCGGCACGGATATAGTCCCTGCGGGGACGCCATCCTTAGTGAGCTGTATTATTGAGGCGTCTGTGGTTCCTCCCGTGAGCACTTCCAGCTGGTAGGGTATGCCTTCACGCTTCGCCACCTCTATTAGCAGGTCCCTTATCGCTGGGTGCGTTATGAGTCCCGTGCCCTTCCTCCCATCCATGACCTTTATCGCTGGTCCCTTCCCTATCTTGGTTATGTAGTCGTGCTCCTCGACGCCGGGCATGTCTGAAGCTATGGTCGTGTCCAGCGCTATGCCTAAGTGCGGGGTTATAGAGAATGCCGCAACCCTAGCCCCCTTGAGCCCTACCTCCTCCTGAACCGTGGCTACGGCGTACACGTCGACCCCGTGCTCGTTGAGCGCTCTTAGGGCCTCAATCATTACCGCTAACCCTACCTTGTCGTCGAACCCCCTTCCAGTCACGATGTCCGGGTTCCCTAACCTAGCTACGTCCCTCTCAATAACGGCTACTGCGCCGGGCGTGATTCCCATTCCCTCAGCTTCCTCGCGGCTTGAGGCGCCGACATCTATGAAGAGGTCACTTATGGGGATAACCTGCTTCGTCTCCTCAGGCTTCATGACGTGCGGTGCCTTGCACCCCACTACCCCGCGTATGAAGCGCCCATCCAGCGTCTTGATGATCACGCGCTGGCCTGGGAGTATCCTGTCGACCCACCCGCCTATGGGGGCGAACCTCAGGAACCCGTCCTTGGTGATGTGCCTGATCATTAATCCGATCTCGTCCATGTGTGCTGCGATCATGACCCGTCCCTCACCACGCCCTCTCTTGACGGCTATGACGTTGCCTAACGCGTCCACCCAGACCTCATCACTGAGTTCCTTGAGATCCTCAATAACTAGTTCCCTTACCTCATCCTCGAATCCTGGAGGTGAGGGTTTCGAGCAGTACTTGGTTAGTAGCTGGAGAATCGAGTCTTTACTCATGCGTGACTCGGACACTTTCAACGCACCAGTGAGGTACTTGCCGAGGAAGAAAATTAACTTACCGCACCCAAGCAATACTTAGGAGGTAAGAACGGTGTCGACCATCATCAAGGTAGTTTCGGTGGTTAGGAAGCGGGGTAAGACCACGCTGCTCGAATGTATGGTGAGGGAGCTTAAGATGAGAGGCCTCCGCGTCGCCACCGTCAAGCACGCGCATGCGGGGATAGGGATCTTAGGCGATAGCGGCAGATTCCTCAGGTCAGGAGCCGACGTTACAGTGGCTGTCTCCGGTAAGATGTTAATGAAGTGTGAAGTCATGAGGAGGGAGCTCGGGCTGGAGGACGCGCTTAGTGCGTTACCTGACGATGTTGACGTCATACTTGTTGAGGGCTTTAAGGAACATCCCTTGGGAGAGACTGTACTCATCATTAATGACGTAGGTGAACTGCAGGAGTACCTTAACCGCTGGGGCGTGCCGGCATGCGTGGTCTGCCCACCGAGCATAAGGGGGAGTGTTAAGGAATTACTTATCAATAAGGGCTTCCCCGAAACCTCCGTCATAGCTAAGGACGACTTAAGTGAGTGTGCAGATATTCTCACCCTCTTCGTTCCTCAAGAAGTCCTCTAACCTCGATAGCCTCAGCCACCTTAAACCTCCTTAAATCCGTGATGATCACTAATGATGTCAGCAAATACCTCAAGGCCCTTAACCTAGTTCCTAATCCGCCCTCACTTAAGCTAATGCCCTTTAGCCTAAGCGATGCTGAAACCTCATTCATATCGTGAAGGATGAGGGGGATGAAACGGAGCGTTAGCATAAATGAGTACGCAAGGTACTTAGGTATCCTCAACCTATCAGCAATATCGATAACCTCCCTGAGCGTTATGGCTGAGGAAACAACGGAAAAAACAGTCAGCAATAGAACCACACGCAACCCCACCACTAACGAGTCAATAAGCGAAGCCGTAAGCGAGTAGCCTCTGAGGTACTCAACCACAGCCATTATAACGACCATCATAACCAGCAGGTACCTCAAACCCAGCACACAGTTAACTATAGCCTTAGGCCTCCTAGAGGCTATCAGCACTCCTAACGCCACGGAGGCTAGGGCAAGGAGACCTAAAGGACCGCCTGAGAAGGGGGCGACCGCCAGTGCTAGCATCAGTAACGCTAGCTTAACCCCCACATTAAGATGGGTCAACGGGGTGGTTGAGCCACTAATGAATGCCTCATAGAGCACCTCCAGACTCTTTGATGGGGAGCGGATCCTCATGGACCCACTAACCTCCCGTCCTCAAGCTTATGGCGCTGCGATGGGTTAAGCAATCTCTCTACAGCCTCACGCGCGGCAAGTAGTGAGGTGACCACAACCATGGAGCCCGATAAAGCCGTTTCCCTGATGATCTCCGCAATGATCAGTGCTTGATAAGGGTCAACGCCCGTAAACGGCTCATCAAGTAACACTAGTCTCGGCCTGCCTGCCACGGCCGCCGCGATGGTCAATAGCCTAGCCTCACCAGAACTTAACGTGTAGGGTGGTCTCCCAGCTAACCCCTCTAGACCGAGCCTGCGGAGTAGCCTTAGCGCGTACTTCCTTCCCTTACCTCCGGACCTGATCCTCAGCGGCACAACTACCTCCTCAAGAACCGTAGTGAAACTGAACTGATGCATGGGATCCTGTAAAGCCATCCCAGTTAGCTTCCCGGCAACCTTCGATGCCCTTACTTGATCAATCAGCACTTCACCCCTGCTAGGTTCGAGCACCCCAGCCAGTATCTTGAGTAAGGTGCTCTTGCCTGAACCATTACGCCCTAAAACAAGGACAACCTCACCCGACGTTACCTTCATGTCTAAGCCACACAGGACGAACTTCCTGCTTCCTGGGTACTTGAACCACAGGTCACGGACTATGAGGCCCTGCACTGCACCACCTCCCAAGCGACACTATATCCTGGCACGGTGATGTTTCGAAGTCCCACCAAGAAAGGATGGGCGTCAACAGCGCTGGTCGTGAGGAGGGCCCTAGCATCGCCCACAACCTTAACGGCGCCCCCAACGATGAGTATTAACCTAGCCCCCACCTCCGCCAGCCTCCTGATTATGTGGGGCGCCTTAGTCACTAAGAGCACGGTGGAGCCCTGCCTACCTAGCTTAACCACGTGGTCGAGAACCGCTGTGAGGTAGGGTTCATCAATAAGCGCTATGGCCTCGTCGAGAATTAAGAGGTCTGGTGCCCTAGCTATTGCCGCCGCTAGGGCAACCCTCTGCTTCTCACCCATCGACAGCTTAAAGATTACCGAGCTTCTTAAAGCCTCGAGACCTAAGGAGGTGAGCACCTCCTTAACAGCATCTTCATCAACACCGTAGGATCTCAATTCCTCATCAACTGTGGGAAAGAGGAATTGCTCCTCCGGGTTCGGCCCAACATACGTCACCTTACCTGCCCTCACGGCATCTACAGGGCTTAACCCAGCTACTCTAACCCAACCAGTAAGCTCGCCGCGGTACAGCTTAGGGATCAGGCCCGTGAGTACGCGGCATAACGTGGTCTTCCCGCTACCTGTAGGGCCGGTAACTATGACTAACTCACCGCTACTCACCGTGAGGTCTAATCCTCTTAGAACGTATTCACTGCTCCCAGCATACCTGAACCTTAGGTTAGTAACTTCAACTACGGCACTCCCCACCCCTAACCACCGTAGCCAGCACCTTAACAGTGTAGAAGGCAATCACGCCAGCAATAACGCCGAACACAAAGTTTAAGGACGCAACGTACGTTAGAACAGCGCCGATTACGAAGGCCGGCAGGTTAAGCACTAAGGCGATAACATATACGCTGAAGAGCTTCGCTAAGCCAGCTACACCACCCACCACCCCATAGCTTAAAGGGTTGCAAAACCTCCTGAGTATCAGGTGTCCGAAGCCATCCACCACAGCACCAGCTAAAGCGTACTTAAGCACCTGTTGAGGTCCTGGAGGCATATCGATACCCATCACCGTAACCACTACGCCTGAAATCAGGCCGACAAGCGTTGCTGTCGCCGGGTAATCGCTTATCCCGCGAACAATCAAAAGCACAGCTATCCAAGCCACGCTGCCTGCGCCGGGGACGTGTAGCCTCAACTTAAAGAACCTAGTGGCAATTAAGAGCGCCGAAAATAGCGCTACCTCACTAACAAGTAGCGCCTTAGACCTCACTCCACCTTCACTGCCAGCCAAGCCAGACCTACCCTCTCAACGTAGAGCACTGGTTTGAAGCCCCTCAACACAGGCTTCGCCTTCCCAAGAGCAACCACTTCGTGCTCACTCAGCCTGACACCATCCAAGCTCCTCACCTCCGCCACGCCTAATTCAGTGAGCCTCTTAACCGGGATGAACTCATCCTTAAGCTCCCTGATCCTTGTCGAGGGTATGTCCAGCACCCTGCCGTCGTTTCCCGTGGATGCCAGTACGGCGGCCGCGAACGCCCCCACAACACCTTATCCGTTGCCGAGAAGCTTGATAATGCGGATGCCGCAGGCACTAGCG
>WAOL01000048.1 GCA_015521295.1 Desulfurococcales archaeon | reverse complement strand
TACTTCGTAATGTCTTCAGTAACGAAAGGTAGCTAAGCTATTTCCCTATTACCTAAATGAATTCTCCTTTATTTTTCCCCTGAGCGATTATGTCAAAAGTGCCATTAGAGGTAGTTACTAGGGATGATTTACGTGTGGTTCCTTCCAGGAGTGATGTTTAGCTTAAGTGTTTTGTTTTGTGAACGTATTTGAGGTATATAACCTATAGTATGCTCCTTTCTTTTTCAGTAGTTCTTGGTGTGTTCCTTCTTCGATGATTCTTCCTTCGGTCATTACTATTATTCGGTCGGCTTCCTTTGCTGTGGTTAGTCGGTGTGCTATTATTATTCCTGTTTTGTTTTTCAGGAGTCTCTTTATGGCTCTCCTTACAATTGCTTCGGTGCCGGGATCTACGCTTGATAGTGCTTCATCCAGTATTACTATGTGGGGGTTCCTTAGCATCGCCCTTGCTATGGCTATTAGTTGCTTTTCGCCCAAGGAAAGCTTCTTCCCCATCTCTCCGGCGTCGGTTTCATAGCCCTTTGGTAGGCGCTGTATGAATTCGTCGATGCCTAGCTTACGGCAGACATCAATGACTTCCTCATCACTGGCGTCCGGTTTCCCAAGCCTTATGTTGTCCAGCACCGTGCCGGGGAAGAGGTACGTTTCTTGGGGGACGTAACTTATTACGCGTCTTAGGCAGGAGAGCTTGATTTCCCTTATGTCGGTGCCGTCAATGAGTATCTGTCCCTGGTCTGGTTCGTAGAACCGCATCAGTAGGTTCACTAACGTCGTCTTACCAGCCCCTGTGTGACCCACTACAGCAACGGTCTTCCCTGGCGCTATACGCATGCTTACGTCCTTAAGGACGGGTCTCTTAGGGTCGTACCCGAAAGTAACGTTCCTGAACTCGACCTCACCCTTAATCCTCGGTAACTCAATCTTACCTTCTTCCTCAACTTCAGGTGAGTCGACGATAGCGTAGATTCTCTCGGCGGCAGCGACGGCTGCTTGCAGTGAGTCGTACATGTTTATGAATTGAGTTATTGGTCGACTGAACCTATTTACGTACTGAATGAACGCCACCACCATACCCACACTCATCAGCCCTGCGGACACCATGTAAGCCCCGTAAATCAGAACCAGTATCGTTGAAAGCATAACTGTAACGTCCATGGAGGGCCAGAATAACCCCATAAGCCTAGCTATCCTGATGTAAGCCTTCGAAGTCTCTGTGGAGATCCCGGAGAAGACCCTCAGGAACTCGGCCTCCCTGCCGAATGCCTTAATAGTTTCAATGCCGGCTATTGACTCCTCAACAATCATTGTTGCTTCAGCGATCCTTTTCCTCGCATTACGGTGAGCCTCCTTGAGCTTAGCTCCGAACACCTTAGCAATTACCACTAGCACGGGTAAACTCACCAGGGCAACCGCGGTCATTGTCGGGCTTAAGTAAAGCATCATAGCAACCACACCCCCCAGTGAAATCATGCTACCAACAACTGATAACATGCCGGAGACGAGCACGTCGTTAAGTGTTGAGGTATCATTAATCGTGGCTGAAATGAGGTCACCTATCCTGTGCTTAGTGTAGAAGCGCATCGATAGCCTCTGGAGCTTCCTAAACACTGTGTCCCTAAGGTTTCTTAAGTAGAGTTGCCCAATCATCTGGATCCCGTAGCTATTAACAGTCATTGACCCCCACTGCCCCAACATCAGAAACAAGTAGAGCGCCGCCGACAAGGGAAGGTCCGCTAAGTCTCCCCCAAGGATATTCCTATCAATTATCGTTCCCAAGACGTACGGAGCTGCCAAACCTGTGAGCGTGTAAGCCGAGATGGAGATCACTATCAACGCTACATGCAACCTATACCTAAGCAAGTCTCGGATAACGCGCTTCAGCAGAGCCCAACTAGAGATGCTGCTAGAGAGAGTCGCTTTGGAGTACGTGCTTAACCACCTCCCTCCTCAGTGATCCAAAGCCTGCGGTATGACGCGCTCCTTCTCAAGAGCTCCTCATGGGTCCCCTCATCAACGATCCTCCCATCCTCGAGGACTATGACCCGATTAGCTAGGGTCGCTAAGGATGGTCGCTGACTAACCATGATTACTGTGCGTCCCCTCAAGATCTCCTTGAGATCCTCAACTAGGTAACGCTCTGTCTCCAGATCTAGGTTCGATACGGGATCATCAAGTAACATTATCCTCGGATCCTTGAGGAGCGCCCTAGCTATAGCTATTCTCTGTCTTTGACCGCCTGAGAGGGTAATGCCCCTCTCACCCACAAGTGTGTCGTAGCCTTGAGGCAGGGACTCTATGAAGTCATGTATCTTAGCGATCTTAGCCACCCTAATAACGTCATCCATGCTGGCGTCCGGGTTCCCGAAAAGTATATTCTCCTTTATGGAACCAGAGAATATGAACGGCTCTTGAGGGACATAGGCAACTATGCTTCTAAGCAGGTCTAGATCTATCTCCCTAACATCTACGCCATCAATCTGTACGCTACCGTAGTCAGGCTCATAGAACCTGAGTATGAGCTTGAGTATCGTGGACTTCCCTGAACCAGGAGGGCCAGCTAAGAAGAGCTTCTCACCAGGCTTAACCCTGAAGCTGACGTTCTTAAGTACCGGCTTGCCCTTGACGTAGGAGAACGTTACTGAGTTAAACACTACCTCACCCCTCAGCGATGCCAGCCTTACCTTCCCCCTGCGTTGCTCGGAAGCCTTCCCCATGTCTATTATCTCAAAAACCCTGCTAGCCGCGGCTAACGCTCTCTGTGTCGCACTAAGCATGAAGCCAAAGGCCCTCATAGGCCACATCAGGAGCGACAAGTACGTTATGAATGCTGTTAACTCACCGACGCTCAGCACGCCAGTTGAGACCGCATATCCCCCGTAGTAGAGTATAGACGCCATCGAGACACCTAGGATTAACTGCGACGCATTACCATAGATGGCCCTTACCTTAGCTGCCCTTAGGTTTAAGTCCGCGAACTTATTGTTCTCCTTCTTAAACCTACTTATTTCTGTCTTCTCTAGGGTCAGGGACTTCACGGTCTTAATCCCGTTTAGGTTGCTCGTAACTATGGACGCGAGAATCCCTAGTTGCTGTCTGATCGCATCGTAGATAGGTCGAATAGTTGTAGTGTATTTAGCGTTCGCAACGGCCATCAAGGTCAGCGCGACCAAAACAATATAAGAAAGCCTAGGATTCATCGTAAACATGTAATACAGCGAAATGCCGGCAGTGAATGATAGATTAACTGCATTCCGTACTTGCCATGAAAGAACCCTAGCTAACCTATTCGTGTCGTTAGTGATTTTCGAGATTATCTGACCAGCCGCAACCTTATCGAAGAACTCCATAGACTGCTTATGCACGGCAGCGAAAGCCTTAACCCTCAAGTCATGGGCGAGTCCCTGAGAAAGGCGGGCAGTCACGTCCCTAGTTACGTACCAAGATAAACCACCTAAGACGACCACACCAAGGATCATCAGTGAGTACCTCACCGTGTTGTTGAGGTCACCTTTAGAGACACCGTAATCTATGGCATACCTCAATAACAGGGGTCCCAAGCTAACAGTGTAAGCGTAAGTAATGACGGCAACAGTGGATGCCAGCAGTAACGGCCACCTCCTCAGCAGGCACTTAATCAACCTAACGAATACGCTCTTACCCTTGTTAGACATCGTTACTAGCACCCACTCAATTCCTAAAAAGTTTTCATCAAATCTTAAAATAATTTGGTGCAGTACGTTTCACTTCAATAAACTATTAGAGGGCTTGCTTCATCTACGGCATTAAAAAGAATGCCCTCATATTCTCAACCTCCCACAAAGAAAAACGTATATGTCTTGACGGGGGGTAAATGATGTGGCCCCTATGAAGGTGAGGCGGGCATGCTAGTTGCTGTCCTTATAGGAACGGGAGGTTCGGAGGGGGTTCCCGTACCGGGTTGCGTTTGCCCTGCTTGCAATGAAGCACGCATCTACCACTTCGCTAAGAGGCGTACTGCCTCGGTCTTCGTAACGAGTTACGGTACTTCGATAATGGTTGATATGAGTTTGGACGCATCCGAGTATGTTGAGGAGATGTATCTGGACGCGGTTCTGATAACCCATTGGCATCACGATCACATAGCAGGTCTCTATAAGTTCAGGTGGATCGAGAAGCCCGTAGACCTGTACGCTCCCTCAGGCGATGTTGACCCCGAGATAAGGCACTTCCCCAAGAGCTTACGCATTAGGTACGTTAAGCCCTTCGAGAAAATTGACTTAGGTGACATGGAGGTTACGCCCCTCCCCCTTAACCATACCATCGAGACCTTCGGCTACTTAATTGAGGTAGGTAGGAAGGAAAACATAGCTATTCTCTATGACACCAAGCTGTTGCCTAGGGAAACTGAGGAGCTACTTAAGAAGAAGGGGGTCAGGGTTGCCCTAATTGACGCTACAACAGCACCCGGTTCTCACGACCCTAAGCACAATAACGTGGACGAAGCAGTTGAGATAGGCAAGAGAATAGGGGCTGAGGAAATAGTCCTAACACACATATCCCACAGGAACCTACCCTTCAGTAGGTTAGTTAAGTACGTGAGGGAGCGGTGGGACAACGTCTACGTATCGTACGATGGTATGATGGTTTATGTGGTGTAAGTGATTAGCGGAAGGATTTTTCTAAGATACTCAGGAGTAATTCAAAGGGCAACAAAATTGAGTCAAGAATCCTTCCGCGTGCTCGACTCATTTATAATTAAGAAAATGGCTGAAACCCGCACACCAGGATTAAGTATAGCCTTAATACGTGATGATGAAGTAGTTTACGCTAAGGGATTCGGCTTTAGGGACGTGGAGGCGGTAAAGCCAGCTACTCCCAGAACAATTTACGGCATAGGTTCAATAACGAAGTCCTTCACGGCTCTAGCAATACTTCAACTAGTTGGTGAGGGTAAGGTTTCGCTGGATGATCCTGTAACTAACTACGTTAATGTGGATATAGATCATCATGAAAATAAGGTAACTATCCATCATTTACTAACACACTCGTCTGGCATACCGGCGCTTGGGTATGCGGAAGCATTAATAAGCGGGTTACTGGGCTCGAAGCGTGAGTGGTTGCCCATAGCTAAGCCAGATGACATAGTACCCTTCATGGAGGGAGCGAGTAAGTGGGCTGTCGCTAAGCCGGGAAGCAGGTTCTTCTACCTCAATGAGGGGTACGTGCTCCTAGGCAAGATCATCGAGTCGGTAACAGGCACGCCTTACCGAGAGTACGTGAGGGAAAATATCCTGAAGCCCCTTAAGATGACGAGGTCATACTTCACCAAGGAACGCATAGCAAGCGACCCAGACGTGGCTACGCCCTACATAATAATGAAGGACGGTGAGCTAAGACCCAGTCGCTTCCCGTATGGAATAGAGGCTGACGGTGGGCTTCTGAGCAACGTGTTGGACCTAGCAAACTACATTAAGATGTACTTAAGTGATGGAGTATTTGAAGGTAAGGAGATCATATCAAAGGAACTCTTAGAGCTTATGTGGAAGCCCTACATCAAGTTAAACTTCGAGATATTAGGGGGAGACGCGTACGGATATGGTTTAATGATACATCCCAACTTCCCCGGCGGAACACTCATAGGGCATGGTGGCTCCGTGCTGGTCTACACTGCGTACATAGGCTTCATACCCAGTAAGGAAGTGGGCGTTGCAGTGCTGTCAAACGCTTCCGGGTACCCACCCTCAAAGATAGGTATGTGCGCACTAATGCACCTCATGGGAAGAGATCCCAAGGAATTACCGTTCATACGGGAAGATGAGATGTATTCGAAACTGGTTGGCGTGTACGAAGCGTTCAAAGGCACGATGAAGGTTAAGGTATTCAGGCTAGGTAACTTCCTAGCAGTGGAGGAGATAAGCGAGTTTGAGGGCATGCCATCGCCGCTAGTGCCGGTCAAGGTAAGTGAAGACTACGCAGAATTCTACACTATAGGGTACTACGGCTCCAAAGTGCCAGTAATATTCGAGATAAAGGACGGGTGCGTGGAGCTACTCTACGAGAGATACAAGTTTGTCAAGAAAGGGCAGGAACCTTAAAGCATCGCTTCTTTCAACAGATTAAAGCATGTCGTGAAGAAATCAGCAATGGGACTTCTAATCATCGAGTCATCGAAGAGCGCTCTCATCATCGACGCACGCAAGATTACTATCATTTTTAGGGTTATAACTGAATTAACTCAGTCAAGTCCGAGGTGGGTGTGTGGGTGCGGGTGTACAGCGAGGTCCTCTCACGCTGGGTAACCGTCCCTGATGAGCCCAAGAAAATAGTGTCGTTAGCTCCAGCAATAACGGAAACACTCTTCATGATTGGCCTAGGAGACAGTGTCGTCGGAGTCAGCAGATACTGTAATAAGCCACCTGAGGCGAGGAGTAAACCGAAGGTTGGCGCTTACCTGGACGTTAACCTTAAACTCCTTAAGCTCCTCGACCCAGACCTCGTACTCGTAACTACTGGCGCGCAACGCACCATATACTCATCGCTAGAGGCCGCTAAGGTGAGGTATTTCCCAATACCGCTACCAGTAAGCGTGTACGGAGTGATTGACTTAGTCATAACTACCAGCATGGTTGTCGGGAGGGTTGATGAAGGGAGGGAACTAGCTGAGAAGATAAATGAGGAACTACACAGCATTAAAACACCCTGGGCTAAGATGCGGGCGTACTACGAGGTTGATCTCGGTGGACCCGTAACTATAGGGGCCCATACGTTCGTGGATCATGCATTACGCTTCATTAACCTAGAGAACATAATGCATGACATCAAAAGCTCCTACATAACCCCTAACTATGACTTAGTAGCGGAAAGGAATCCGGACGTAATAATCGTTGAGTCGGGTAGTGAGGTGAAGCCGAACCTAAGGTTAGTTCTCAAGAGGTTTGAGGCCACAGGACTAACGCACATCGATGCCGTACGCAGGAACAGGGTGGTGTTGCTGGAGCACAACACGCTATCACATTATGGTCCATCGCTACCTAAATCATTGAGGAGGGTCGCTGAAGCTGTAGCGGTAACATCAGGGAAGGGTGTGTGATGCATTAATGCTCAAGATAATTGTGCGCTCCCGAAGCGATGCGTCAGCAGTCAAACACGCACTAGCTCAGTTTTACGGGACGGAAGGCTACGAAATAATCAGTTTAGGAGGCCTTCGCGGAAGCAGGTTACTTGAAGCACTATGTGAGGAACTAAGCAAGAGAAACGCATACATAGTTGCTCTGCTAGGCAGGGAGGATATTGCGGGGGACGCCGTGTGTCCGCATATGTCCCCGCTAGCAACGATTGTGGTAATGAGCAAGAGAAAGGTAAGGAACGCACGGCAACATGAAATAATCAGCGCCGTCAATGCGGGAAAATCGATAATCCGGAGTAGGGTGACCTGGGATCCAAGACGCCGGGTCTACAGGATAGGGAAATGTGAAGGATGCCGTGACCTACCATATCCTAAGGACGAGGTTAGTGATCCTTTCTTAATCTGTGGTGATGGCGTAAGGAAACTGTCTAAGGTACTAGGTAAGGAGGTACGTGGTTCATTACTGCTAGTCAGGAGGTGGGCGGGAGAACACATAGTATTTGTTAAGGGAGAGCCTGCTTTCAGAATAAGGTTCAGTGATGACCTTGACCGACCTGTAACCGTATTGGAAGAACGTAAGGCTGAAGTAGATTGCCTCGAGGGAGTTGACCTTGCGAAGATTGTTGAGGGCAATAAGGAAGTTATGGAGATCATGAAGGAGATATCAGTAAGGTACTTGCGGAGCCTGAGCGAGGACCCGGATAACGTAGTGGTGCCTGTATCGGGAGGGAAGGACAGTGCAGCATCGTTAGCCCTGGCTGTTAGTGCGTTCGGCGGTAAGAACATCACGGCAGTATATGTTGATACGGGAGTGGACTTCATAAGCAATAGGGAAGTTGTGGAGAAACTTGCTAAGGAACTAAGTGTACGTTTAGTTACTGTGGAAGCCCCTGTAGGCACTTTCCTGCGTGAAGGTCGGGAACCTTTCCCAACTCACGATAATCGATGGTGTACGAAGTTAAAGCAGAAAGCCCTTAAGGAGTTCCTTGAGGGACTACACGGTACCGTCACCGTGGTTGTAGGTGATAGAGAAGTTGAGTCCAGAGGGAGGTCGCACGCTCCCTACGTTAGGCGCGAAGGCCGGTTCACGTACCTATACCCGATTAAGCATTGGTCCACAATATCCGTCCAGGTCTTTAACCAGTTAATAGGCTTACCTGAAAACCCGCTTTACTGGGAAGGATTCTACAGGACCGGGTGCTATGTCTGCCCATCCCTGCGTTCCTGGGAGATTTACGTCTTGTTGAACTCTGCTAAGGGGATTGAGAAATATGTTGACGATGTCAAGTTGTTTGAGAGGTTTCGGCGTGGCCTTAGGAAGCCCTAATAAGGTTGTAGTGAAGATGGACGGGGTACTGTAATGCAGCTAGCTAACTGGAGGCTGATAAGGGAGCTACTGCTAACGGTTGATGCTGCGTTGGAGTTAGTTGACATTAGGGATCCTATATCCACGAGGAGCAGAAGGTTAGAGAAGCTTGCGGAGAGGTCCGGTGTACCCTTAATAATAGTGCTCAACAAAGCTGACCTAGTGCCCCTATCCGTAAGTAAGGAGTGGAAAAGGTACTTTGAGGATGAGGGTTACCCAGCAGTGTTCATATCCGCGCAGAAAAGGATGGGTACCTTGGTACTTAGGCGTGTACTTAAACGCGTTGTTAAGAATAAATCGCCCCTCACTGCCGGCATATTCGGCATTCCGAAGGTAGGTAAGTCAACACTGATTAACACGCTGAAAGGGAGGCACTCAGCCTCTACGTCTCCGTACCCAGGGTCCCCTGGATACACGAAGCGCGCACAAACCTTCAGGATAGGTGAGGGTGTCTACCTAATAGACACTCCCGGGCTGGTGCCTCCGGAGGGTGGAGGTATTGAAAGTAAGATTCGCGAGAAACCCGTTGATTCCCTAGAAAACCCTGTGGCCATGGCTGTGGAGCTGATAAGAAAGATACTTAAGTACAGTCCAAACGCCTTCAAGGAAGCCTACGGTATATCAAGCACTAACCCCGATACGATACTGCGTGAGTTAGCCTTAATGCGGGGATGGGTGTACCGGAAGGACAAGGAACCTATAATCCAGGAATCCGCTAAGGCTATCATACGTGATTACCTGAACGGTAGAATACCGTTCTACGTCACGCCTCAACAACTCTTAGGATATCGCCCTCGTCTAGCTTGGTCACCCGCAAGTAAGAGTCACTGACGTTCTTTAAGCTCCTGTTCTCACCCATAACCATTACCGTAACTAACCTAGCGTTAGCAGACCTAAGCTTTCTCGTAATAAGGAGGTCGGATACGTTGTCCTCCCCGTCAGTTATGAGTATCACGTCCGCAACCCCCCTAACCTTAGGACCCCTAAGGTCATCACACGCGGTTGCGACGGCTTTAGTGATGTCTGTCCCGCCACCACTTTTGACTCTAGAGAGATACTTTAAGAGGTCAATTACTTCGTCAGATCTCATGCGCTTAGGGACACACGTAAGTGCATGTGGCATCCCATCAAAGAACCTCAGAAAGAAGTCCCTGCCCTCACGCCTAGCCTTAATCAGTAAGGCTAAGGCGGTGGCTTTTGCCCACTTGATTTTCTCGCCCTCCATGCTGCCAGACTTATCCACGAGGACGTAGAGGGGCCCTATGTCCTTCGGTATTAATTTCTCGTAAAGTAGAAGCTTAGACTCAATATATTTAATCCTGAAGAGGAGCCTCGGTAAGGCCAATTCTGTCGGGACTATTCTCTCTAAGTCGCTACCTATGTCATAACCCCTGAGCTCACCCCTGCTGAATGGCATGACCTTACGCCTAACTTTCCTAGCTATCTTAGGGAATAGGGAGAGTACCCCAAGAAGCTTCTGCACGTCCGCGTTCCTAGCAAGCTTGATTACGTCATCCCCACGTTCCTCAAGATCAAACACCGACCCCGTCCCTGCCTGTGTTCCAAACGCCACTAATTGCTGTAGTTTCTTAATACTGTGTGCTTCCTTAGCAACTTGCCTCAATGCCCTCCTTACCACAGCATTTAGTGAGGGCTCAGATACGCTGACCTCGGCTTGCTCCTTATCAAGCAGTAGCCCTTCCCTAGAGAGTTCCCTGCTTAAGGTATCTATGAATGAGGCTGAAACCAATGTGCTTATTGTGGAGTTCGCTATCGTTGAAAGCCGCAGGTGTTGGAAGTCCTCTGACTCCATAATCGATTTCAGGATACGGTACGAGAGTTCGCTCTCCCCCGCAACATCCGGGGCGGGGAGAAGTATAGGGTACGGCAGGTAGAGAGCGTAGAACATGTCTATAGCGAAGTCCAAGTTACCTAGGGCGGTACATACTCTGCCTAGCCTCTTAGAGACTGAGAGAACTTTCTCACCCCTGTAGATAGCGACGGGATCATCGTGCCTAATCCCATGGATGAGGGCCGGCATAACTTACTTTATCCTCCTACTAATTGCTCTCTCCACATCACTTATCAGGGTGATCACGTCCTCAGCAACCTTACGTACTCTTGCGTCACTACATTCATTCATCATACCGCGCACCTTCTCCTTAGTTACCTCTAGGTCCTTGAGGATTATTTTGAAGCGCGAGGTTAGGTACCTACTATTCACGCCTTGAAGCGATATTACGTAGTTCATGACTTCCCTCACGTTATTCCTGATTTCCTCCAATTCTTTGAGGTACTTATAAGGTGTTTTCAGCTCTTCTGAGAGAATCATGTTTACCTTATCAAGCTCATCCCAATCCCTTGGTATCACGTACTTAAGCACTATAAGGTCACGCTCATCAGCGTAATCCCTACCTTCAAGGACTGCGTTCGCGGCAATTAGCTTTAAGGACTTACCCTTCCTCCTATCGGTGACCTTCACGCCTCGACTCTCGAAAACCGCAAATAGCTTGACGAGCTTCCCCTTAATAGGCTCCAGATCCACGTTAAGCACCTTCTCATGAAGTGCCCTTAAGTCGGTGATGCTCATCACGCTTGATCCGTCAAGACCTCCTCTAAAGTACATGGCTCTCTCGAATTCCCATGACTTAAGCAGCAAGTCACTCCAGAGATCCTCAGGTACAGGCCTTACGAAGTGCCTCACCGTGAACCTATCGTAAAGTGCCTCGACCTCAGGATCGTCAGGTACCTCATTGCTGGCGCCGAAGAGTGACCAAAGCGGCACGTCCATCTCCGTGAAGCCATCATAGAGCACCCTCTCCTGTAGAAGAGAGTTAAGCGCATTGAGAATGGCAGAATTAGCCTTAAAGATTTCATCTAGGAACGCTATGTCAGCATCCGGAAGCTTACCCTGAGTAAGCCTAACGTATCTTCCCTCCTCCAGTGACTTTATATCTAAAGGACCGAATAGCTCTGCAGGTTCGGTAAACCTCGTCAAGAGGTACTTAAAGAACTTAGCGTTGAGAAGCTCAGCAGCTCGCCTAACTAAGGCGGACTTAGCGGTTCCTGGCTCACCTATTAGGACGGCATGCTCACGGGAAAGGAGAGTTAGCACTATCACCTTAGCTTCCTCCTCCCTGCCCACAAATGGTGATTGAAGTCTGTCCAAGAACCTCCTAAGCTTCGCTGTAGCATCCACAGTACCCACCTCTTCTGGAGTAACTAGTCTTCACACCGCTAAAAAGGAGTGTGTTACGCCACTTACGTGGCGATGAACCAGAAATAAAAATAAACCCCAGAGTAATGAGGTTACTGCGGAGATGGTGGGGCCGTAGTTTAGCTTGGGAGAATGCGGGGTTCGGGTCCACCCCACACGGACGGCGGAAGTCCCCGTGGTCCGGGGTTCAAATCCCCGCGGCCCCACCACATTGAGTTACTCCCTAAGCTTAGTGTTTACTCTTACGTCGTGAGCAGACCCTTAACCCCCTAACCGTCAGGACGTACACTTCAGTAGGGTGTGAACGTGGTGAGCCGCAGAAATCTCTGAGCGGGCAACTACTACATGCATTACACGTGCCCGCCTCGACTATCATTCCCTCCGCCAGCAGTGCGTGAATAATCTGCACCGCGGTGCTCCGCGGAACGCCTACCCTCCTAACTATCTCTCCAAGAGTTATGGCTCCCTTAGAACACAGTAAGTTCAAAACCTCCGCAAGGACGTTGGAGCTACTCAAGGGTACTTTCACTTCCGTAGATCATGGGTGTGGAGAGCGTTAGTAAATTCTTTCTACTCATGAAGCAAGGCTCTTTAAGCTCCTTTCTCCTAACAGCGTTCATAATAGTACTTAGTCCCCATATAATCTCGCTTAAGACTAGGCTCAAGTGTGTGTCAGTGGTGGGCGGGTTCACGTAGATGTGGGGTATGCTCGCGGTCTCCAGGATCTTGCTTAGCTGTATGCTCTTCTTCCTCTCCTTCCCTGGGAAGACTATTACGAGGGAGGATGGACTTAAGGAGTAAAGTATGGCGTGGAGGAACTGCTCGATGCTATAATACCTGCATGGCATGCAGAGCACTTCATGAAACTTTAAGCACGTGAAGTAAGCAGACACAACTCCAATGTCCTCTCCAACAGTAACAACGTCCTTGTACTCGAGTAGTGTGTGATCCTCACGTTTTACTTTACATATCTCTGGAGGTTGTGTGTCGCCCTCAAATAACCACGATAATGCGGCTAGGACTGCTGCGAAATTACCTATTCCGACGGGTAAGGCACCACCGCCATACACTAGCTTTATCACAGCATCCGAGACCCTAGCTAAGGGTGATCCTTCATCAGCTGTTACGGAGATTACCTTCCATCCCCTATCACGTAACGCCTCTGCAACCTTAACGACCTCCCGCGTTCTGCCCTTAACTGATATTGCTACTAGGTCGCCCTCACCAACGGAGGGGGTCTTAAGCCTAAGTTCGTAGGGGTCAACTGCCAGAAAACTATGCCTACTGACGAGCTGCGCGAAAATCGATGCTGCGTGGGAGTCACCCGCACCCGTAACTAACCCTCTCCTTAACGAAGGCCTCTCTAGCTCTTTGAGGAACTTGAGCTGATCTCTAACCACCTTTTGAATTAACGATAATTCATTCATGATGTACTCACTCAGTGTCACAGCGGAAGACACTTCTCGGCCCTCCCACTTAAATTAATAGTGCCTAAGTTACTAATACTGCTTGTGGCGTACTAATCATGCCTGGGAGGAGTGAGGAATTCGTGGTTAAGGACTCAGAGGGTATCTTGATTAAGTTATTAGTGGTACCTAACTCGAGGAGCCGATGCGTAGAACTTGGCTATGAAGGAATAGTGGTTAGGTTGAAAAGCCCGCCCGTTAAGGGTAAGGCCAACGACGAGCTCGTGAAGTTTCTGAAAAAGCTCCTCAAGAAATCTGTATCGATTGTTTCTGGCTTCACTAGCCGTGAAAAAGTGATTCTAGTCAGGAATGCGGATACTGACTACGTAGTGGGGAGGTTAAAGGAAGTTCAATGCACTTAACATGACTCATTTTCCGGAAACCATGGTGGGTTAACCAGCACTACACATCAAAAGACAGTACCTCGCCGTTGGTCGGGAAGTACACGTTCTCAGCGCCAACAACGTCCTCAAGCACCTGCTTAAATTCCTGACCCACATCCTCACCGCTATGTACCAGCACTATCTTCTTAAGCCTGCTCACTTGCTTAGCAAGCTTAAGTAACCCGTCCTGCCCGGCATGGCTTGAGAAGTCGAACCACATTAGCCTAGCCTTCATTAATCCCCCGTTATTACCGAAGACTCCCGTCTCTAGGAGTTCGCGGCCGGGTGTTCCCGGCGCCTGATACGACACTAGGTATACTGCGTTCTTAGAGTCATTAGCGATTTTCTTCATGTAGTATTGGGCGGGTCCACCCTTAAGCATGCCTGCCGACGACACCACGACGTTTCCCTTACCC
>WAOL01000047.1 GCA_015521295.1 Desulfurococcales archaeon | reverse complement strand
TTAAGCGACGAATTCGAGAAGCTCCTCAGCGCTAAGTACGTAGTAACGTCACAACTGGATAGAATGGGCTATAGGCTTGATGGACCTGTTCTTGAAAGGGCGAAAAGCCTCGGTAGGCTAATAAGCATCGCCACTGATAGAGGGTATATTCAAGTACCGCCTAATGGTAAGCCAATAGTGCTAATGTCCGACTCTCAGACAACGGGTGGGTATGCGGTAATAGCGCATGTAATACCTAGGGATGTCGATAAGGTAGCACAATGCGGTCCCGGCTACATCATCAGGTTCAGGGAGCTGAGTGTTGAGAGGGCAGAGAGAGATGCTATGAGCTATTACTCCATGCTGGAGAGGGCATCACTAACTGAAGCTGAGTATGAAGAGGAGTATTGGGGAGAGATGTTCTAACCCACTCGTGCAGTAGTTACACCATTGCTATCTCTATAAGGAGGAAGAAACTTTAACCTCAAAAGATTGCCTCCAGCCCTTGCCTCAAGGCGACGATGCCGGAGTTTTCGTTAGATTTAGTATTTAGTCTCACCTTCTCCAAACTGGCTTAGCGCGTGTCCTAATGGCTTACTTCCGCCAAAGGCTACGCTATCATGCTTAGGTACCTTATCGCTCGGTTCTTCTTTGCTTCGGCCTTCAACTCTAGTTCCTCGAAGATCTCTGGGGAAGCCGGTTCTAGGTTGAGGTAACCCTTGGCTTCAGTGTCTTTAAGTAGCTTTAACGTTTCCTCGTTCCTCACCATCAGTACCGTCTTACCTAGGTGCGACTCGCTTATGCCTGCCGATAGGTCCGCGAATATTCCTGCGTAGTCAGGGCAGACTAGGCACCCATGTTGTATGTACCTTAGCACTTCCTTAATCGATATGGTTATTCGTCTCCCGTCGATTGACATGACAACTATGTTCTCCCCTCTAAGGAGTATTGAGGCAACGTGCTCGGGCCTGAGGCCATGCTCGCGCTCCAGGAATGATATAAAGGCATCAGTTGCGAAGGTTCCGAAGCAGAACAGGCTTATCACGACTCTTATTTTCTCGCTGAAGTCGCTCTCTATTAGAGGTATTAGCCTCATCTGAACTAGGAACTGAGCTTGACAGGGTAGCCCACGATCGCTACCTTCCCGACGTCCGCGCTTCTCAGCCCCTCGCCTAGTTCCTTGGTGTAGGGAACAACGTTCCACTTGCCACCGGCAGCCTTAAGCACATCCTCCTTACTCCTGGCGAGCTGTACTACACCCTTCAAGCCCTCGGCCTTCCTAGCAACGAGTACCGCGTCAACTCGCCCTCCCCAAGCAGATACGTTAGGAACGCCGTGACTGCACCGCCGCTACCAGCTCTTCTCTTCCTTATTTCCTCGTCCTTAGCCCGCGCTAGGTAGACCCTAATGAAGTCGCCTAGCGGATCCTTCGGGACGACCACGTACTTCATTTCAGCGCACACCCACAATCACCTCCGATTCACGCCCATTCCCCTACTTGAAGGGAAGGTACATAAGTTAACACTATGTACGTTCTCCACCCCTGAGAACCTTCGGCTTAACTAGGAACCTCTTGATCATGAGTTGGGAAGCCCTAGGGCAACGCGCATAGCAGGTCCCGCACCTAATGCACTTCTCGGGCATGAGGTCGGGATGCCTGTCAATCATTTGAAGGGCATTGGTAGGGCAGGAAAGGACGCATGCACCACAACCCACGCACAGACCTGTTAGCACGACATCATCCATTAAGTCATACCCGCTGAACTTACGCATCTTTGCGGCGGAGGCAAAGAGGTTCAGGAAGTACCCTTTACCCCTAACTATGTTTTCCAATAACGTCCTCACTGCCGCTGGTGCTGGTGGACATCCCGGCACAGCGTAGTCCGCCTCAATGACAGCACTAACCGGTTGCCACACCCTGTGCTCTGGCTTCGGCTCCTGCCCGCCGCGAGCGAATAAAGTCACTCCTCCCGCAGCGGCGCATGAGCCCAGCGCCACTACTATGTCGGCCGCGTTCCTGACCTTCCTTAACTTGCTGACTTCCTCCTCGTCGTTCAAGCATATCGAGCCCGTTACCAGCGCTATGTCGTAGTGGCCCCTTAGGCTTACCTCGTCCTCCACGTACTTGCTGTGTATTTCGAAGCGATTACATAGTAGAGGTAGGGTCCTCAACACTAGGCTGGCGCAGCCTTTGCACCCGCCCACGTCGATGTGGAGCACCTTAATTTTCCTTTCAGCCACCTCACTTCACCTTCAACCTAATCACATGTGTTGTGCACGGGACGCATGGGTCAAACACCCTAGGGACGGCGTCCACGGCTTCCTCCGGGATTCCCACCGCTGCCTCCTTTATCACTGGTATGAGGAATTC
>WAOL01000046.1 GCA_015521295.1 Desulfurococcales archaeon | reverse complement strand
TCTCTACGGTACTCAGCTGTAATTATCCCATCCTTGATCACGTAGGTTTTTGAAATCATGTCAAGGAAGTACCTTACTTTATGCTCAACTATGACCACAGTCTTCCCTCTCTTCAGTAACCGCGTAATAGTTTCCTTCAGCGACTTAACGCCCCAAGGATCGAGCGACGCTGTTGGCTCATCAAGCACAACTACGTCGGGATCATGTGCTAGTGCGGCAGCTATTGCTAGCCTGCGTTGCTGACCTCCTGATAGGTGCTCGACGGGCTTAAATGCGTGTTCCTCTAAACCGTACTCTCTCAATACTCCCCATACCTTACCTTCGTCATTTATGCCTAGATTCTCTAAAGTGAAGGAAACCTCATCATATGGAGTAGGCATAGCTAACTGCTTGTCGGGATCCTGCATAACTGCCCCGAGGACCCTCGGAACCTTGCTGAAGCCTTCCTCCGTGAGGGGATCTATGCCAGCTAAGTTAATCCTACCTTTAACATTGCCTTGGAGTAGGTGCTTCAGAACGCCGGTAATTGCTAGTAATAGTGTGGTTTTACCCGACCCTGACGGGCCGGCGACAAGTGTTAGTTCCCCAGCGCTCGCGCTGAAAAAAGAGTCCTTGACGGCACCTCGTTTGGACGGGTATGATGCCTCCTCAATGTATGCCTTCAGTAACGCGTTACCATGTTCCTCAGTCATTACTTACTCCCGCTTTAGGATGAGGGGGTAACCTCCTTCTTCTCTCCTTTCTTCCCTATCTCCACTATCTTATTGCACTTCAACTTCTTCAGGAAGTCAGAGAGCTCGTTCAGCGGTACCTTAATGGTGTACAGGTACCTCCTCGTCCTTGCCTTAACCTTCGCTACGCCCTCCTTCTCGCTCCTAACGACACGTATTTCTGACGCCCTCGCACTAATCTCTATGAACTCCTCCCTGTCACGCACCTCTATAGGCACGCCTAACACCACCCATCAAGTAGCGGTAGGGTTAATAAGTTAAGTTTCTCCTTAGGGCATAATAGTTCAAGGCAATCAATGCTTGTAAAGCCCCTCATTCACCCAAGGTATGAGGGCCATTAAAACAGCATCTCGTGTCAGGTGCTCACGCGTCACGACACCCTTAGTAAGTATCTTTATGAGCCCACCTCTCTCCCCTATATCCTTAGTCCCGAAGTACCTGTCCACCACCACCTCCAGCTCCCTAGCCTCTCCCTTAACCAGCGCGTCAGCGAAAGATGGTGGCACCTGGAAGGAAGGGGAGAAACCGACGGACATTAAACCATTAGAGTCCCGTATAACCGCCACCTGAACGTCGAAGTATCTATCCTCTACTCTATATATACCTGCCTCAACCCCCACACCGAAGTCAGCATACTTAACTGATGAGAAGGCCCGCAAACACCTGTTCTTAGCCCCTAAGAGGATCTCATCTATTCCTAACGGTTGCGGGGGCACGCCTGGATCAACCGCTACGGGAATTACCTTAACGCTAACCCTCAGTAACTCGGTGAACGCTGCCCTTATACCGGCCACCTTACTAGGATTCTTAGTTCCTGCGGCAACAATAACCTCGGGTTTCCTAGTCAGACCCAACGCCACACACCTAAGCTGTTCTCCAAGCAGTTTCTTTAATGGTTGACGCAGTTAAATTACAGGGTTAAGCATGGGTGAGGGCGTCAACACAGCGATAGTTCTGGCCGGAGGCTTCGCAACGAGGTTAAGGCCCCTAACTCTCACGAGACCTAAGCCCCTCCTACCGGTGCTAAATAAGCCATTACTGGACTGGATCCTAAGCGGCCTGCGTGAGGCCGGAGTCAAGCGAGTTATACTCTCCGTTAGGTACCTTTCAGAAATGATTAAGAGGAAGTACGGTGACGGCTCAGAGTACGGTGTTGAGATAGAGTACGCTGAGGAGGTCAAGCCCCTCGGTGACGGTGGACCCATACCCATGGTTAAAGAGGCGTTCGGGCTTGACGAAACCTTCCTAGTCGTGTACGGCGACATATTCAGTGACGTGGACTTCAACGACCTAATAAGGTTCCACCGCAGTGCGGGAGGACTAGCCACCCTAGTCCTAACCCGGGTTGAGGACCCATCAAGATATGGCGTCGCGCTCCTGGACGAGACTGACAGAATAATTGACTTCATCGAGAAGCCCTCCAGAGGTGAGGCGAGAAGCAACCTAATTAATGCCGGTATCTACGTCTTTGAGCCGGAAGCTCTCAAGTACTTCAACGTCAAGCCACCCTTCAAGCTATCAAAGCACGTCATACCGAAGATGGTTGAGGACCGCGTAATATACGGGTACGTCCACAACGGAATATGGTCAGACATAGGCGTACCCAAAGACTACATGAAGGCAAACTTCCAAGCCCTACAGCACATGCACCCAAACGGCTACATCGCCCCATCAGCCGACATAAACGACGCGGAAGTAATTCAACCATCATTCATTGGCGAAGGAGTGAAGCTATCGCAAGGAAGTGTCGTAGGTCCCCTAGCAGTCGTGGGAGAGGGTTGCGAGATAGGTCCGCTAACTAGGATAAAGGACTCCGTACTCCTAGAGAGGGTAGTAGTGGAGGGACCAGCCCACATAACGGGATCCGTAATAGGTGAGAGAACATACGTTGGCAAGTGGGTCCGCATAATGCCCGGCACCGTACTTGGTGACGAGATAGTCATAGATGATGAGGTCCTAATAGCCAAGAACACCATCATCCTACCATACAAGGAAATAAGGTCAAGCATAGAGAAGGAAGGTGAGGTAGTACTGTAATCGTGGGCAGACTAAATTTAAGTCGCTCTACAGGTACATATGACTTAGGTAAAATGATGCCATTAACCAAGACCAAGCTAAACAAGCGTTGGGCAAGAAAGGGTGTCTCCGAAATTATTTCCCTAACCCTACTTATACTCATAGCGGTAACCGTAGGCACGACCTTCTACCTAGTAGCCAAATCAGCAATGGACGCCCAATACAGGAGGCTAAGCGAGGACCTCGAAAGACTCAATAACGTGGCTCAACTCCAAGCAAGCATAGTTGACGCCTACTACAACTCAACAGACTCAACAATACACGTCTTCGTATACGTAAGCAACGACAGCGCCCCAGTAGTAATAGATACGGCATACATCGTGAACGTTACCACAGCCACGGTTACATTAGTGCCTAAGGCCGACCTAATTCAGGGATTCGGCACTCAATTGCCAAGCGGTATAAACGAGCTAATAATCAGGTATCCCTTAACGTCAGGAACCTATGAAATAATACTGACCGGGCCAAACGAGGTTAAGCTAATAACCTACATAACCGCATGAGGGAGGCGGAATGAAGGCAGGAAGTAATACTAGGGGAAGGAAAGGCGTCTCAACAATAATAGCGGCGATATTCATACTGGCAACCCTCCTAGCATTCCTACTAACCTTCACATTCATACTACAGAGAATGGCGACAACAACATCCAACGTAATAAGAGCAAACCAACTCCTCCTCAAGAAGCAACAGGAAAGACTAACAGTAAACTCCATAACAATAACCGGAACCTCAGTAACGATCACCTTAACAAACGACGGCACACAACCAATAATACTCGTAAACTACATCATAAGAAACAACACAGTAAAGATAGTAGGGAAAATAAGTCCCGAGAAGTATATCGCCCCACAAACAAGGACAACATTAACCATAACGACCCCATACACCCTAAGCCCAACATCAACCTACGAAATAACGCTAATATCAGAGCTAGGCAACGCCTTCAAAGCAACATACCCAATACCAACAACAAACGCAACAACCCTACCAGGAATACAGGCAGGCCTAGCAAACACATACCTACCAAGAATAGCTGGTGAAGGAACAGTAACATGGGCAGGAACAGCAATAATACCCACACCACAAACAAGAGCAGGAAACGTATACGCATACACAGCACTAACAGGAACAGCAACAGGGATAACAACAAACCTAAACTACGCAGACAATCAAAATATAACAGTGGCACCAGCGGCTAGCTATATAATTACAAGAACGAAAAGAACAGCGATACTCTACGATGACTTTCAAAGTAATCCCCTTACATCTGGTCGACTCATAGATTACTACAACACCGGTACATGGGGCTGGGATCCCAGCTATCAATACGTTTATCAAACAAGCACAAGTACTTCATTAACAGCATCTGGTGAAATCATAGCACTATTCAACATAATCGTCCCTACTAATGGAAAAATATACACGTTACAAAGAGTAAATTCATCCTTAACTCCATCTTTTTTTGGAGGTTATTATTTGGATACTATTTATCTAGATAACACAACAGGAAACTTTTACACGTTAGGTATATATAATGGAGCTGGTCCTTTCGACGATGTAGAGATTTATTTATGGTCATCTACGTCAGGATGGTCACAACTTGCTAGTTCTTCATCTACTTTCGCTTTCACTAGGAATAGGTGGTATTGGGAGTTAGGGTTCTTTGATTTTATAACTGGTACAATTAATATAACGGTGTATGATAGCTTAGGTGTTAAGTTAGTATCAGCGCAGGCACCCGGACCCATAATACCTAACATGATAGGCATGGGAACATATAGTGCGTCAGCAACCTTTGACGATTACGTGGTTACTGTCAATGCTACTCCATTATTTGTTAACTTTACTGGTGTTCCTGCCGGGTATAATGTATCTATTTACAACGCTACAGGTCATTTGGTGGGTTCGGCTTTAGCTAACGTGGCTGGGTTTGCATCCATAAATGTTATTTCTCAGCCTATCATCCGTAATGGCAACATAACTATTTATGATACTCTTGGCAATAAGGTTGCATCGGGTATCTTC
>WAOL01000045.1 GCA_015521295.1 Desulfurococcales archaeon | reverse complement strand
CTTAAGGACCTTCTGAGCCAGTACCTCGCTAGAATCGCCACAGCTACCGTAACACCTAAGGCGGCAGCCACCCCAACATAAAGAAGTATCTGCTTCTCGAGCGCCGGCAGGGACTCGAACATCGTGCCTAGCCTCTGAATCACGTCCTGCGGAAACATCTTAGGGTCCCTCCATGAACTCCATGTAGAAATACTTTGCGACGTTATGATCGACTAGGCCGCAAACCTCCCTCAAGTCCTCGACAGGTGGTTGTCCCTCAACATTACTGACATACATAACATTGTCCCGTACTGACCCCCTCATTGTGCCGTAGAATACTGAGAGACGCTGTCCCTCCCTCACGTATAACTTCAATGTGCTTAACCTAGCGTAGATCCCCTTCACCACCTCCGGTGTTGGGGACTCAACTACGACCTTGACCAAACCCTCAGCACGGTCCCACGCATCGGGGTTCGAAACAACCGTGGATTTAAACCACCTGCAAATCACGCCTTCATAAGGAGTGCCTACCACAGTATGCTTAACTTTGAAAGGTGACAGCACCCTCAATACCTTCTCCCCTACAGTCACCTGCAGCTCATAAGGGACTGTGACCCATATGCTGGCAGTTCCAGAAACAACTATGGGTGCTCCTAGGTCCAGGTAAACACACTCAGCTAGCCTTACAGGCACGTGAGCAGGTAGGACGGGTTCAACGTTAAGCGGTACGTCACTGACTAATATGAATTCCTCCTTAACGTACGGATCCTCAACCACGACCCTGCCCGTGTGTTTCGCTACCCTAGCGAGGCCCACTCGAAGCTCGTTATTCACTAGCATCACTACTCCCTTAATCCCTGCTAGGGGTCAGTATGTTTAAATGAGGAGAGCCCTTATGATCCAGCTGATGCACGGGAATAGTTAGTTATATCGATTAACGTAACTTAGTTTTACATTCCTCAATAAATTTTATACGTGTAAAAACCTGAGTAAACTAAATTAAGCCTAGTATTACAGGATAACAGTACGTATCGAAAAAACTTAGAGAATGATAGGTGAGAGTCGTGCCAGGAAAGCGCTACGGCCTTTTAACCGAAAGACAGTACACGGTCCTCAAATTAAGGATAGCAGGTAAAACCCAAGAGGAGATAGCCCGGATGCTTGGAACCTCAAGAGAGAACATATCAATTATAGAGAAGAGGGCTTGGCGTAAAGTCCGCCTAGCTGAGGAGACCCTAAGGTATGTTAGGGAGTTACTCTCAGTCGCTAAGGTCACCATACCGCCGGGGACACACCTAGTCCAGGTTCCTAGTATGCTAATAGCTGCTGCAGACAAGGCTAGTGTTAAGTTAAAGGGGAACTTCACGAGGATATACGATGAGATACGATTCAGAGCTGAGGGCAGCATTAAGGGAACCCACGTAATTAAGCCGGTAACTGTCGTGATTTACAGGGATGGAACCTTCGAGGTTGTATCCGAAGACTCCCAGAGAAGTATAAGGGAGAAAATCAGAAACACCATACGTGTAGGGAACAGCCACTAGTAAATCACGTTTAATTGCCCCTTGATTCTTTTTTCAAAAACGCTCGAATCACTCACCGGGGCATTACGCGGTGACGTTTACTGATTCACTGACGCCTTAGTACCCTAGGAAAAGGTTTGCCTTGTCCTTAACCACCTGTGCATACGTCCTCAACTTTCTCCTTAGCCAGCCTGTCCTTGAGTTTCACTATTGTTTTAAGCACTTCAATGAACCTATCGACTTCCTTTACGGTGTTATAGATGTAGTAGCTCGCTCTCACGGTTCCCTTAATGCCTAACCTGTAATGTAGGGGGTGTGCACAGTGTCCTCCAGTCCGCACCGCTATGCCGAAGAGGTCAAGCGCCTTACCAACGGTATGGTAATGTAAGCCCTTCACGTTGAAGGAGACCACACCGCCCCTAACCTCAGGGTTCTTCGGGCCATACACATTAACGTCGTCCGCCAGCTCCTCAAGGCGCTTTAACGTGTGCCTCACTAGTTCCTTCTCATGCTCCCTTACGTTCTCCATGCCTATCCTCATGAGGTACTTTACCGCTTCAGCTAACCCTATCGCCCCCGCTATGTTTGGGGTGCCAGCCTCGAAGCGCCATGGTAGGTCATGCCAAACTACGGAGTCCAGCGTGACGTCCTTTATCGTGTCACCTCCTGACTTGAAGGGCTCTAAATCCTCTAGAATGTCCTTCCTGCCCCAAAGTACGCCTGTCCCGGTGGGACCTAACATCTTGTGTCCGCTGAATGCTAGGAAATCTATTCCCAAGTCCCTAACGTCCGTGGGTGCGTGTGGTACCCATTGAGCGCCATCGGCCACCACTATGGCGTCCACACTATGTGCTACCTTAACTATCCTCTTCACGTCGTTCATAGTTCCAAGTACGTTACTCATCATTGGGAACGCCACTACCTTCGTTTTCTTGCTGATCATTTCCTCGAGCATGTCGTACCTTAGTAGTCCGTCGTCAGTTATGTCTACGTACCGTATCCTTGCTCCGGTGATTTCAGCAACTTTCCTCCAAGGTAACATGTTGCTGTGGTGATCCATTACCGTGAGTATTATTTCGTCTCCCTCACGGAGGTTCTTAAGGCCCCAAGTGAATGCGACTATGTTTATGCTTTCAGTAGTGTTATACGTTAGTATGACCTCCTCCCACGAGTAGGCATTTATGAAATGAGCTATGACCTCATGCGCCTCCTCGAATGCCTCGCTCGCCTCCTGCGAGAGGGTGTGGAATCCTCGGTGAACATTTGCATTATATTGGAGGTAGAACCTAGCTATGGCAGCAACGACCTGAACTGGTCTTTGGGTGGTTGCCGCATTATCGAAGTATATTAGGGGATTTCCATTCACTACACGCTTAAGTATTGGGAAGTCCTTCCTTATCTCCTCGACGTTAAGTCCCACCCTTGCTCGCCTCCTGTATTAGTTTCTTGAGCAACTTAAGGAGTGTATCCTCATCCTTAATCGGCTTCTTCACAGGCTCTCCTCTCTCTGCTTTCTCAGCACGCTCCTTGAATGTTGGGACAGCCTTCTCTAGCTCTAAGTCTGTGAGTACTCCCTCATATTTTTCCTTATACTTTATCTCATCGCCTTTCACGTGGACTAAGTACGTGGTTGGCGATGCGTGCACGTCGAAGTACGTAAACGTCGCTGCCGCCGTAGGCGACACGCATTCCCTAGCGAACCATCCGCACAGCACTATCACGAATTTATAGTCACCGAGTTTCTTCGCGTACTTCCTCACGAAAGGATACCAGTAGATGTCGTATCTGCGGCAAGCGGGGCACTTAGTGTTATCGAAATAAATGACGTAGTAGCCCTCCTCCTTAGGGACAAAGGGGTCCGGGTTGTCTGAGGGCTGCATTACCCACATGTCGTCCTCAGGGTCATATAGATATATACCCTGAGGGGACGTTGAACCTACCTCCTTAAGCCGCGTTATCCTCTTCGCCACGGCTTCCCCCACATTATCCGTTAGCAGGATGTTTCAAATAAACCTAAGCTTGATTCAACTTTCACGCTTTAAGCAATCATGATTATCTTTGTGCAACAGTTATGACCTTATAACGATTCACACGTGCCTGCTAATACGTGAGCGTGAGTTTAAGCAGTTCTAACATGATTAAATAATTTAAACAGGAAATGAAAGGCTTATAAGCCTCCCCTTCCATTACAGAGGCTGAAAATAAATGGGATAAAGGTGATGGAAATGGTCGGACAGAATTTGAAGGTAGTGGTAGCCGCAATTATAACTTTGATAATAGGTATAGGTATAGGCTATGGAATATCGTTAGCCACATCAACAGGAGGACAGGCACCATCCCCACCAACCTCAGCCGGAGGGACCACCACTGTAACAGTAACTAAGACCGTGACTCCGTCCGCAGGTAGCGAGACGAAGGTGTATAAGATAGGGTTCACGCTGCCGCTGTCGGGAGAGCTGTCCTCAGTAGGTAAGATGTGGGAGCAGGTAGCTAAGATGGCGATCGATGACCTTAATAAGGAGGCGCAGGCATACGGCTTCAATGTTAAGTTCCAAGCTGTGATACTGGATGACGCCACGCAGGATGAGAAGGCCCTGCAGAACGTACAGACGTTCGCACAGCAGGGTATTAAGGTCGTGGTAGGGCCTGCTGCGAGTTCCCAGGTTAAGGCTGTGAAGAGCTACGCTGATTCGAACCACATAGTCATAATATCTCCGTCATCGACAGCCCCCACTCTCGCGATACCGAATGACTACATATTCAGGACCGTCGGCTCTGACGCGCTTCAGGCTAAAGTGCTGGCCGCGCTAGTCGAGCATGAGGGCGTGAAGAAGGTCGTGGTGTTCTACAGGAATGATGAGTATGGTAATGCATTCGCCGAGTTCTTCAAGAAGTATTTTGAGGAGAGCGGTGGCACTGCGTTGCTGCAGTCCTACACCACGGGCCTCTCCGACTACTCATCCGAGGTGAATGCGTTAGCGCAGAAGGTGCAGTCCAGTGGTGCCGAGGCTGTGGTGCTCATCTCGTTCGATACTGACGGTGCTAACATATTGTCGCACGCAGCCAACAACCCCGTGCTGTCGAAGGTAAGGTGGTTCTCGTCGGAGGGCGTGCATGGGGCCTCCGAGCTGCTTCAGCCGAGCCTAGCTAAGTTCCTGATAAGCGTTAAGTTCATGGGCACTAGGCCGCAGACCCCGCACAACGTGCTGTATGAGCAGTTTGCGAAGAGGTTCAAGAAAATGACGGGTAGTGACCCACCGGTGTTCAGCGAGAACCTATACGACGCGGTAATGCTTGCTGGGTGGGCCATCCTCAGAGCCGGTACCTATGATGGGGCAGCCATAAAGGATGCGTTACCAAAGGTGGCGGCTCACTACTACGGACCCAGCGGGTGGACGTATCTAGACGAGAACGGTGACAAGGCATTCCAGCAGTACGCTATATGGTCAATAAAGCAGGTAAACGGTAAGTACGAGTTCAGCGACATAGGGGTGTACCAGGGAGGCGCGGTAACCCTAACGTCACAGCCGGGCTAATCAAGAATAGCCTCGGCTTTTTGATCGAGCCTGCTTTTACCCTTAACCTCAGCTTAACCTCTCGCTCGCAGTACGCGCGTAACTGCGGTCTCCGGAGGTGAGTGTAATGGTAAACATGGATGCGTACCAGGTGCTGACCGCCGTACACATAGCGCTAATATACGCTGTGCTGGCGGTACCATTAACGCTTAGCTATAAGACCACCAAAATAATTAATTTCGTTCACATTAACTTCATCACGTACGGCGCTTACGCTGCCGTGCTATTATATACATTCTTAGGTATTGACAACGTTTTCGTAGCTATCGCTGCTGCCTTCGTCATAGGTGGTGCCATGAGTGTCATAGATAACGTGACTGTCTTCGAGCCCCTGAGTAGGCGCGGCGCTAACGTCGTGATACTAATGATAGCTTCAATGGGTCTCTGGATATTCTACAAGTACTTAATGTATTCAGTGCTTGATGTCCTATCTAGGGTTGCTAAAGCCAACCTAGTGTCGGTGTTACTTAGGTTCGAGACCTTGCCTAGGGTCGTTGTTAACGGAATGCCCATAACGAGTGCTTTCTTGACTGCTGCCATAACTGCTGCTGTGCTAGCGCTCATGCTTTACTTCATACTTGAGAAGACTGCTGTTGGGAAGGCTATCAGGGCGATAGCGGATAACCCGACCCTAGCTGAGATATCAGGTATTCCGAGGGGTAGGGTAGTTAATGTCATGTGGTTCATGGCTGGCGGGATGGCGGCAGTCGGTGGTGTTCTTTGGGCGATATTCGCTATAGCCACTCCCGAGGTCGGCGACACGCTCATACTACAGGTGTTCGCGATAGCCGTGATAGGTGGTTTAACCTCACTTTCTCGGACGGCGTTAGGCGCCTTCATAATCGCGTTCGCTGAGAACCTGGGTATGGCGTTCCTTAACCAGGTCTTCGGTGTTCCCACGAGCTTCAAACCCTTCATAACGTTCTCCACGTTATTGATAGTCATCATAGCGTTCCCGCCTCTAGGTGCTGGCGGTGGGTTACCTTATAGGTTCCTAAGGAAGAGGAGGTGAAGGACATGCTGCCCAGCTTTGATGCCTTCGGGTTCTTGGTCTCGTGGGGCACATTCCTAGGTATCTACGCGATCCTAGCGGTATCGCTTAACCTTGAAGTAGGTTTAACCGGCATGGCTAACTTTGGCAAGGTGGCGTTCTACGGGATAGGGGCGTACTTAGCCGCGTCCCTCAGCGTGTACGCTGTGCTCGCCGTATACCACGTGGCGGCCGCACCCTACACTACGGAAGGGATCATAGCTCTAGGCAAGTATGGTGGTGCTAGCCCTGCCTTAGACTTAGGGATATTCGCCGCATCATTAGTGCTTGGGTTCATCATCGCTGGGTGCGTGGGGTATTTACTGACGTACCCAACGCTTAGGGTAGGTCCGGCGTTCCTTGGAATAACGTTACTCGCTTTCGGGGAACTCTTAAGGATATTCCTGCTTAACTACCAACCCCTTGGCGCTAGTAAGGGGTTGAGTGGTATACCGCATCCGTTTCTGTGGATTCCTGACCCCGTACTTAGGGAGAGGCTTTATGTCCTCGTCGTGTTGGGGTTCCTAGCGGTGACGCTGTGGTTCGCTGAGAGAATAACTAACTCTCCGTTCGGCAGGGTGCTTAAGGCGGTTAGGGATGATGAAGTGGCGGCGCTCTGCATGGGTAAGCATGTGCCTAGGGTTAAGGCAACAGTCCTCTTCATAGGCTCCGGCATGGCTGGTGTTGCTGGTGTCCTCCTAGCGTTCTACATGAGTTCAGTGAATCCGAACATGTTCGTGCCGGCCGTGACCTTCAACATCTGGGCCATGGTCATACTCGGGGGTATGGGGAACAATAAGGGGGCAGTGGTTGGCGCGGCGATAATAACGTTCGTGGACAGGATACTGACCTTCATAACCCCCAACCTAGGCATAACGATAATCACGCCCGACTATGTCAGGTGGATGATCGTCGGCATACTCATCGTACTCGTGCTGATGTTCATGCCCGGAGGCCTGGTACCGGAGAAGCCTATCAAGACACCAGCGTGGGAGGCTGTAGAGAGTCTGGAGAAGGAATCCAAGGAAGGAGGTTCAGGGGGTGATGAAGCATGACTAAACCCATACTCGAGGTTAAGGACCTGGCCAAGTACTTTGGCGGCGTCAAGGCGCTTGACGGAGTGACGCTTGAGGTGCCGGAAAGAGGAGTGATAGGGTTGATAGGGCCGAACGGATCCGGGAAAACCACGCTGTTCAACGTGGTTACTGGGTTCTACGTACCTACGCGTGGCGAGGTGTGGTACGCCGGGGAGAGAATAGACGGGCTGAACCCCAATGAGGTGTTCCTAAAGGGGCTCGTGAGAACCTTCCAGATCCCTAGGCTGTTCCCCTCACTAACCGTGCTTGAGAACGTCCTGCTGACCCCGCCGAGGCAGGTGGGTGAGAGGGTGTTAACAGCCCCATTCAGGAGTAAATGGGAGGAACAGGAGAAGGAGCTTGCTAGGAAAGCAGTAGCACTCCTTAGGAAGTTTGGCTTAGGCGAGTATGTAAGGGCTAGGGTGTCGGAACTCTCTGCTGCCCACATGAAAATGATTGAGACTATTAGGGGGTTAATAACGGATGCGAGGGTCTACTTACTGGACGAGCCAGCTGCGGGCGTCGCGTACACTACTGCGAGGGAGTTATTCACATTCATAAGGAGGTTAAGGGATGAAGAGGGCTTAACCTTCTTCATCATCGAGCACAGGTTGGAGGTGCTCATGGACTTCGTTGATTACGTCTACGTCCTTCACAACGGCAGACTGCTCTCTGAGGGCAAGCCTGACGAGGTAATGAGTGATCCCAAAGTAATTGAGGCCTACATAGGGAGGTGAGAGGCATGAGCAAGCAGGGAGCCCCGATACTTGAGGTGAGGGACCTCAGGTCCGGCTACGGGAAGATGGAGGTGCTTCATGGAATTGACCTAGTGGTTAGGGAAGGTGAGGTAGTGGCTGTTCTCGGGCCTAACGGTGCTGGCAAGACAACGCTGCTTAACAGCGTATTCGGGATAGCCACGATACACTCAGGTCAAGTCATCCTTGCAGGTAAGGACGTGACGGGGTTGAAGCCTCACCAGATAGTGCGGTTGGGTGTAGGGTACGCACCCCAAACAAATAACGTGTTCCCTGAACTCACGGTGGAGGATAACCTAGTGATGGGGGCATACATGCGTGGTAGGGACCCAAGCATTAAGGACGACATCAAGGAGATGTTCAAGCTATTTCCAGAAATAGCTAGGAGGAGGAACCAGAAGGCAAAGACCCTGAGCGGTGGGGAGAGGCAGATGCTGGCCGTTGCTAGGGCACTCATGTCTAGGCCGAGGCTCCTCCTCCTAGACGAGCCGACTGCCGGGCTAGCGCCTAAGGCTGCGAGCACCTTGATGCGGAAGATTGAAGAGATAAGGGATATGGGCGTAACCATACTCCTCGTGGAGCAGAACGTAGCTAAGGCACTGAGCGTTGCTGACAGGGGCTACGTACTCGTGGGTGGGCGCATGGTCAAGGAGGCATCAGCAGAGGAACTAAGAAACATTGAGATGGAGAAACTGTTCTTCCTGGGAGGGGAGTGAGTTCTTCCCGCTAATGGCCTTGAACAACAGTCTTAATTTTTAACTCCGTGTAAACCCATTAATCAGGTGAGCAACTGAATGGTTAAGCTGGCAATAGTGGTTTCGGAGTTTAACTACGACGTGACCTACTTAATGCTTCAGAAGGCTGTCAACCACGCTAAGTTCCTCGGCGCGGAAGTCACGCATGTCGTTAAGGTACCTGGAGCGTTCGAGGTGCCTATCGCGGTGAAGAAGCTTCTCGATAAGGGTGACGTCGACGCCGTAGTGACTATAGGGGCGGTGATTCAGGGAGCGACGAAGCACGATGAGCTTGTCGCTGGGCAAACCGCTAGGAAGTTAATGGACCTCGCGCTCGAGTACGGTAAGCCAGTGACGCTCGGCATAATAGGGCCTGGCGCGTCGAGGATGCAGGCGCTTGAGAGGGTTGAGGACTACGCTAGGCGCGCGGTTGAGGCGGCCGTCAAGATGGTGCGTAGGCTAAAGGCCGTTGACAAGCTAAGGTATGAGGGTGAAACCCTAGTCATAGAGTAATACAGCTCCAACTAAGTAATAGTGTCCCCCAGCTAACTATATTCCCGGCAAGTGAGGAAGCATGGTACTTGTAGGGACGGTGACGTTCGAGGGGTACAGGGAGTGGACGGAGTCCTTAGGTCCTGATAGGGAGTGGTTCATACAGCTCGTGCAAGCTAGGACATACCAGGTGATTCAGTCCTTCACCGCTGAGCACGACGGCATGGCCTTACCCCTAAGGTACGATATCCAGCTAGTGCTCCTGCCAAGCAACATTAATCCGGAGGCATTCATTAATGGCGTTAAGGAAGCCCTCAAACCATATAGCCCCACACCCGTCCGGGTAGCGTTGCTCTGCGGTGAGATACCCTCAGTGCTCAGTAAGGCACGCAAGTACTTAGAATTAGGTGACTATTACGAGGAATGCGCGCCTAGGGAGATCGCGGTAGCGCATGCTGACCTGAACTACTTCACGCACATGACCTCTAGGGACGGACCCTACTCAGCGTATGTTGAGGTGATGAAGCTCGTTAACACTTACGTAGAGTCTCTCGCAGAAGTTGCTGTAGTTCAGTACTTAGGCGGTGACAACCTAGTCGCGGTTACCGAGCCCTCAAACCTAGATGCAGTCATACGGGAACTCATTAAGCCAGACCATATTAAGGTGGGGATCGGTATCTCACGCATACCTAGGAAAGCATTCTCAGCCGCGGCAACAGCCCTAACAAGGATTAGGGAGGGCGGCAGGAGGATCAAGTACCTCGTGCTAAAGGAGGAGTAGGAATCACTTGAAGATAACTACCTTTAAGCGGCACGCATTTTAACGCGATTAAGACTTTCCCTTGGTGTAATGCGTGGTATTCAGCCTAATAGTGACGCATGAGCCAGGCATAGATAATTACCGCTGGGCTAGGAATCAGTTAAGGCAAGTAGTTGGCGCTAAGTTAAGGTATGTTTCTTCCTACCAGTCAGTAATCCTTTACGACCTAGATGAGGACCCGCATGAGGTCGCTAGGGCGATAAGGGAGGCGCTGAAGGGCATTGGGACGCCTATCATAAGGGTCATACCTGTGGATTACGTTACAGACCCTTACATAAACGACGTTGTGGAGGTAGTGAAAGAGAGCATAGCCCCCAAAATACCTGAGGGAACGAAGTTCCGCGTGACCCTTGAGGGGCACCTCTATGCGGTGAGAGAGGATGGCTCTAGAGTGAGGATGCACACCATAGACGCAGTCAGGGAGATAGCGAAGCACATTGACAGGCCGGTGGATCTCGAGAACCCTGAGTTAATAGTGCTTGTGAAGGTCGTTAAGTACATGCGTGGAAGGAGGAAGGCCGGCATATCCTTGCTCAAGCCTGAGGAGTTGAGGAGGGTCTCCGTATGAGGAGGCTCTTCGGAACCGCCGGTATTAGGGGTAGGTACTTAGAGGAGGTCTCACCCCACCTAGCCGTTGAAGTGGGGATGGCGCTAGCAACCTACGTGAAGGCATCTAAGGTAGTGATTGGTGGGGACGGCAGGCTAACGACACCCGTTCTCAAGCTAGCCGCAGCGGTAGGCGCCATGACTGTAGGCGCTAACGCGATTGATGTGGGGTTAGTCCCGCTCCCCACCCTAGCTTGGTCCGTGAGGAAGTACGGGAGCGATGGAGGCATATACATTACAGCGTCACATAACCCGCCAACAGACAATGGAATAAAGGTATTCACCGCTAAGGGAATGGAGTTCCCCGAGAGCGACGAGAGAGAATTAGAAAAGATAATCCATGAGAAATCCTGGAGGTTCGCCGACTGGAACTCCGTAGGTAAGTATGAGGCAAGGCTAGGCGCGTTGGAGGACTACATAGAGGAAGTGAGTTCTAAGGTAATGCCAGCCAAGATCAGGAGGAGACCTAAGGTACTTGTAGACACGGCTAACGGCGCCCCCTCCCTAGCCACACCCAACGTGTTGAGGAGCATAGGTGCGGACG
>WAOL01000044.1 GCA_015521295.1 Desulfurococcales archaeon | reverse complement strand
CCTTAAGCCTCGCTAACTCCCTCCCCATCTTCTCCTTGGCTCTCCGGATGCTGGTGTCCTTAGGCATGACGTCTACCTGCGCTAACGCCCTCCCGCCCGCCACGACGGCGTACTCACCCAGCTCCTCCCACGCTGTCCTGTAGGCGTCTAGCTCCAGTAACTTGTCGATTAATTCCTTCCTTTGAGCCCCGCGTAGGTTTCCGAAGAGGTTAGTTATACTTCCCTGCCCGACTATCGCTACGGAGCCTAGGGCCTCGGGGCTCAGTCCTACGATCTCCCTTACTCTCGCCGTTACGTTCTGGTCTCCGAAGACCCTCTCCTTACCGAATCTCAGCGTGGCTGATGACCTACCTCGCCTCGAAATAACTCGCTCCACGAATAGCTCCTCCCCAGCAACGTTCAGCCAGACCCTGACCGTGGCTTCGGTCGCCATGGCATTTATGAGGTATGCGCGCTCGCCGCGCCTGCCTCTCCACCCGGTGCCCGTTAACGCGAAGAATATTGCTTCGAGGATGCTTGTCTTGCCAGCGCCGTTCTCGCCAACAATGACTGTCACTCCCCTGTCGAAGTTAACGACCGTGTGTTTATGGGAGAGAAAGTTGAGGAGCTCGACCTTCTTCAGGGTTATGGGTGCTGCGGGCATTACTCCTCACCTTAGGAACGCATCCAGCCCTCCCCTAGGCCTCGGCTTCCTGAAGACTGTTGATGAGAGCGGTATCTCGTCCGCAGTCTTCACCTTAGGCCTCCAGAAGTCACGTTCCGACAGCACCGCCTCAACCGCTGACTCCACGTCACCTGTTTCGATACCCGCGAGGACATTCTTGAGCTTAACTATGCTTCGGGCAACCTTAACCGCGGTGGGTCCCGGGTTGCCAGGAGCTGAGATCACGGAGGCAACTATGCTTACCTCGTCAATCATCTCACCAATACTTAATGCTTGGTGACCCGCTCGCAGGAGATCTGGCGCGACCCTCTCGACGGACACCCTAACGTAAACCTTGTCTCCCGCACGCCTTCTGATCAATTCCCGAACCTGGGATGCTGGGTCAGCTTGAACGTCCGCCCTCATCCGTATGCGTACGTGGAGTATCCCTCTCCTGCCAGGCTTAAGCATCCCCAGTAACTTCCTTAAAGCGTCCTCCACGGGAGGCACGTGGCTTGGGTGATCGGCCTCAACCACTGCCTGCGGCGTTACGTCTAAGTCGACATTACTTACGGTGGGCTCATCACCGCTTAAGTCTACGAGGTAGAAGCCCTTACCTTCCTCCTCCCAAACCCTCACCTCGTCGGACCTGAGGATCTCGATGCTACCGGGGTAAGCGACGGTTGTGCCCTCAGGTGTTTTGAGCACCTTCCTCATGTGTATGTGGCCCATTGCTACGTACGTGAATGCCTTAGGTATATCCGCTAAATCTATGCCTTCCTCGAACCCGAAAACGTTCCTTATGTTTTGGTGGAGCATCAGCACCGATTTCCTGCCCCCCACCTTCGAGGCGGCCGCAACTATCCTCTCCCTAAGCTTATCCAAGTACTTCCTCCTGGACGGAAAATGAGATACGCCTGCAATCACGTACTCCCTACCGTCAACCCTCAGGAAATCAACGTCGGGTGTCTTATGGGTCCCCATAAGCTTGGCGTACCTTAGCAACACTTGAGGGGGCTCGTCCCTAACCTTAGGTATGTCGTGCTCCCCGAGAATTACGTAAACAGGTATTCCTTTGGAGTAAGGTAACTCAAGCGTGTCTAGAGCCACCCTTATGGCCCTTATGGGTGGCCTAGCCCTATCGAACATGTCGCCTGAAATAAGTATCGCGTCAACCCCTTCCCTAACAGCTACCCCGATGGCCTCCCTGAACCTCTCGTATATGTCTTCCTCACGCCAGGTTAGGCCGTACTGCCTTAGCCCGATGTGCGTGTCCGCTAGGTGAGCTATCAGCAACCTCCTGCCCCACTACGTTAGGATTCTGACTAAGGTAATAAGTTAGGGCCCCTCAAGGAAACGAAGTCGGAGGCGACCAGCAAGTAATACGGCTCCTGCCTAATGATTCAGGTAGTCCTCCGACGTACCTGGCAGTATTACTCTGAACCTTCCCCTCCCTTAAGCATGCTCAGGTCGAGCCAGTACCTCAGTAAGGCTATGACGCCATTGAAAGCCTTGAGTTTAGGCGCTGTCGGCGAGTTTGAGGGAACTATCCTCACTACAGCTCCCCTCTTCTCGGCCTCGGTGATTAGCTCCTCGACCTCCTCACCTAATTCACTAGTGAGCAGCTCCTCAAGCACTAACATCTTCTTAACTGCGTTAGCTTTAACGGCTAGCTTAACCTCCTCCAAGCCAGCCGCGACGAGTCCCGGCTTCATTGAGAGGAGCCTCATGAATTCATTCATAGTCTCCTCAGCGTCAACGGCGGCTGCCTCAGCAAGTAAGTTCTTTACTGAGTCCCTCCTAACTAACTCCTCGACACCTGCCCTACCGCCCTGCGATACGGAGTCAACGTGTATCCTAACTCCTTCCTTCCCGAGGAGTTCCTTGAGTTTCCTAGCGATCTCCTCCCTAAGCACAGCGGGCGACCCGATCACTATGACCTCAACGCCCTCCCTGCCCGCGGCGTCAGCAACTAGCTTTGCCACACGCTCAGCCACCCTTTCTATTGAGTTTGGTTCGAACTCATTAATGCCCGGTAAGCTAGCATCTAGGAGGTACTTCAGGCCCTGCCTGTACATCACCGCCATAGACACTTCGTCGAAGTCAGCAGCAACTAGTAGCGCCTTAACCCACCTGCTGACGGCTTTCTTGAGCCTCCTGAGCTGGGACTCATGCCATCTCTCCTTAATTATCTCGAACTCCGTCCCAACATCTATGTTGAGTGTGTGGTGTGATCCCCTAAGTCCGTAGCCCTCGGGCGCGTCCACGATCACACCATGCACTCTTAGTCTCGAGGCGAACGGCTGGAAGTAAACGTTCTTGACCTTAACGGCGAGCACCATGGGTTTCCTCCTCTTGCCCTCACCATCTATCTTGATGTCCCTTAGCGTCCTAGCGATAACCACGTCGCCCTCCTGAATGACGTTCTTAATTACCCATAGGTCGTCAACGTCCTCCACCCTAAGCCTAACCGCCCCTTTCCTCTCGTCATACTTCACTACCTTCAAGTAATCCACCTCCTAGCCAACCATAATGCTTACTACGTTAATAACTCGTGACGCGCCCCTTTAATGAAGAAGGTCACAGATTCCGTCGTTAAGTAACTTGCTTAATCTTCTCCTTAGGACTCTCTTGAGAACCTTCAAATCGCGTCTGAAGTAAGTATTGTGCGGTCTCACCGCTCCCGAGAACGTTCTAGGCACGTGAGCGAGTTCATGAACTATAGTCTCAACTTTCTCTTCGCAGGTTAGGCGGTTGAAGTTCCTCTCCACAAGCTCTATTACGTATGTAGGCCCTACTCCCAACCCTGCTTGAAGCACTTTGCATACACCCCATATCCTGGCGTAAGCCCGTGACTTCGAGTTGGAACGCACGACCTTGATGGCGTCTGAGTTGATGTAGGCTAGGCCTAGCTCATTAACTATTAGCTTGACCGCCTCCTCCGCCTGCCTGTCCCTACGTACTCTCAAGGAACCGTACCTCCTCAAAAAGATACGGCTACCACACATTCTCGTTTTGCGGGAGGTATTTTAAAATGAGTTACACTGTGGCTGATTAGCTAGGCCTTGCAGGTAAGGCGAAAGAAAGAAGGTGGGTTAGGAAAAATCACTTCTTCTTGCTTGCGAAGTACCCTAATGCTAAACCTATTATTAAGAGTATTATTGCGGCACCAGCGGTTGCTCCCCAATTAACGACTTCAACAGTCTTAGTTGTCGTTACTGTTGTGGTCGCGGTAGTCGTTGTTGCAGTTGTCTTCGTTGCTGTGACTGTTGCTGTGGTTGTCGTCGTCGCTGTTGACGTTATCGTTGCGGTCGAGGTTACCTTCTTGGTTACTGTGATGGGCTTCGTAGTCGTTACGGTGGTTGTCTTAACCGCTGTTGTCGTTACGGTCTTAGTTGCTGTCGTAGTTACGGTTGATGTCTCAGTCACAGTCTTGACCCACGTCACAGGCTCTGTTATCGGTAGCGGGAATCCTGTCGCGTTGACCGGCGGGTTGATGCCGAGTAACATAGCTATCGTTGGGGCCACACTAATGGACCTTATGTAGCCTAGCTCCTCATGCTTTATGTGCGGTCCTACCGCGAGGAATATTGCTAGTAGATCCTTGTAGTATGGTAGGTCGCTGTGCCACCCGACGACCGTCTTGAAGGGCACGGCATTCTCGAATACCACGCCCGTGCCGTTAACTACCTTTATGCCTCCCCAGGCGGCGTATCCTGGCCTTAGGCTGAAGACCACGTCGCCTGCACGTTCACCGCAGAGGCCGAAGACGCATGCCTCGTCCCTACTCATTACTAGCGAGAATACTGGCTGACCCGTGTCGGGATCGACTACCTTCTCTAACGCGGCCTTGATCTCATTAACTACTTTGTCGTACTGGCTGGGATCAACAATACCCCCCTCCTCACGGCCCTTCAGGTTGACGAATATCTGATTGTAGCCGAAGTAGTAGGCTTTCGTCTCGTTCCACAGTATGTGGCCGGAGGAATCCACCTTAAGTAGGCCTGCATTGTAGAGTATGCTGTTTATGTAGACTAACTTAGCGACACTCCACTGCCCATGGTCGGACACAACTATCACTGCAGTGTTGCTTAGGTTCACGTTGTTTAGGAGCATTTGCACGAACTGGTCAGCCCACTCATAGACCTGCTCGAGGGCCTTCTCAGCCTCCTCACCCAGTTTCTTGTTGTAGTAAGGCATGCTTGGGTCGGTTAGGCCCAGTAGCTCGTGCTGGGCATTATCTACGATGGGTGTGTAGGTCATTAGTAAGTTCCACTTCGTGTGCTCCATTAAGTACTTCGTCATGCCCATGAAGAACTGGTTCGTGAAGTTCAGCGTCTCCATGTACGTGTTCAGGCCGAACCAGTCGTGTGTCAGGCCCCACCAGTCTCCGTCAGTGATCATACCTACCTTAACTACTACGTTGTTCCATACGCCCTTAGCCAGGGTTTCGTTGTTGAACCATGCGGCGTTGAATGGCCTCATGAGTGAGCGGTAGAGCCTGAAGTTCTTCTCGCTAGCATTGATTAGTTTGAAGAGGGGTGCTACCACGTATGTCTTATTGTTGTACGTTATCGTGGTGTTTACTGGCTTGCTCCACTGCCCCTCAGCGAGTACCGCAACCGCCTTGGCGGCGTCCTTAACCCCGGGCACTATGGCTACGTGGTCTAGCTTGAGGTCACCGTTGCTGTCGTAGACCAGCACCCACCAGACGTCGTCACCCATGGTGAAGTTGAATTCGTATGCCCTGTAAACCTTCCCTAGGCTGTTTAGGTTCGACCACCCGGTAGCGGTGTGCAGGGTTATGTGAACAGCCGCTGGCACGCTTGAGTTTGTAGTGTAGAGTTTCGAGTACGAGATCGGCCATATGAATGAGTCGTAGGGGTTGAAGAGCACCGCCCTCTTTACCTTGCCCTCCCACGCGCTGGGCGTGCTCTGCGGGAACGCAGCGACGACTGCTAGTAGGCCCTGCTTGTCCGCCGTTACCCATATAGGTTCAGCCTGCAGATACTTGCCGTTAAAGCCTGAGACGCCTTTGTAGACAGGTAGGCCTACTAAGTGAATGCTATTACCGGTTATACCGGTTATGTATGGCGGGGCCCCGGTCGACATGACAGCGTGTGATACGGCGGTTGCTGAGGGGAAGCTAACTATCATTCCCTTGGCGTACGCGCCTTCATCCATCATCTTCTTAATGCCGGGTAGGAGGCCCTCCTGTGCGTACTTGTAGGTTAGGATAGCTTTGGCCGCATCTATGCTCAGTATGATGACTCTCTGAGCGTACTTGGGTTTCTCGCCCTGCGGTACCTGATATGTTGAGGGCTTACCTACGTTTCCCGCGAATGCAAGGATGCCGGCGAGCACTAGGGCTAGGAGTGCTATTGAGGCTAGAACGACAGGCCTCCTCATGTGTGCACCTCATTATATCATACCTAGATGGTGTCTAAAATAGGTCGCGGTTAGCGTTATTGTTTCCGTGGATCCCGTGGGCTGGGTTCATGTTTAATTACGTCGTACGTACTGAAGCGTAGGGACTCGCGTGCTGGAGGTAGTAGCTGCGCTGGCAGCCTTCACGTTGATAATAGTGATGGTTAGGTTGGGGAAGGACTTAGGCTTAGCGATCTTTGCAGGGTCACTAGTACTGCTTATTTTACTCACGCCCATGTCGATACCTGACACCTTAGTCGCTACCCTACTCAATACGAGAACAGTGTACTTAATCGTGATATCCTTCGCAATAGCGTTGTTTGCGGAGGTTTACGAGGTAACAGGGCTTGTTAATGAGATGGGGGTAGGGCTCGCCAGGGCTTTAAGAAGCCCATTACTTGCCGTGATGCTTGTGCCCGCGATAGTCGCGTTGCTTCCGGTTGCTGGCGGCGCGTTGATGTCCGCGCCAATGATCGGCGGCATAGGTAAGGCAGCGGGACTAAACGTAGGAGGGATGGTGTTCGCTAACGTGTGGTTCAGGCACATCATATTCCTGTCGTACCCGCTGAGCCAAATGATGATAATAACTTCGGCAATAACGGGAGTTAGCGTCACTACATTAGCTGGGATTCAAGTACCAATACTTGGCTTCTCGGTGCTAGTAGGTTACTTACTCATTAGGGGGAGGCACTCAGGCACCGGTCTAGAGGGCCTGCCTAAGGCGTCGATCCCATTACGCTACTCTTTATCACCCCTTATTATCGCTGTCCTACTAGCATTAACCCTTCGTTATTTGCTAGGCCCCTTCGGCATGCCGGTCGGTGTCGCCCTAGCGATCCCCTTAGCCATAATAGCTTCATGGAGGCTTGGGAAGCGTAACTTATGCTCAACATTGCTTAAGGCTTTAAAGGGAAGGAGAGTTTGGACAATAACATTTACGGCTTACACCATCATGCTCCTCCAGCACTCCATGATGTCAACGGGGACATCGTCCGCACTAGCTAAGCTACTCTCCTTAGTACCCGCACCTACGGAGGTTCTCTACGTCATGGTTCCTGCCGTGATAGCTCTGTTGACTGGCTCGACGCTCTCCGGGGTGGTGCTCTCCATACCCATGCTCCCTCCGCTACCTAATACCGTTGTGGCTGCATCCCTTGTTTACGTTTCCGCGCTAACCACGTATATTGGGTCGCCCACGCATCTCTGCTTAATATATACGGCTAAGTATTTCGGAGAGAGAAGTATGAGGTCATCCTACAAGTACTTATTAATCGCGATACTCTCAACCTTATTCTTCGCTTACCTCTACCTTACCTTAATAGTCCAGAGATTCCCACTAGGGTGATTACGCCCTCAACGCCTAGGAGCACGAGAATGGATGCTAGTAGGACACCCACGGTTATTGACACTATAGCTTTATGCCTCTCCAGCCTAAGTAGGTGGGCTAGTAGGGCACCGGTCCACGCCCCACTCCCCGGTAACGGTATGGCGACGAACGCCGCTAGCCCCACGTACCCCCATCGCTCCACAACGCCCTTCCTGCGCTCTACGCGCTGGATAATCCCCAAGTACGTGTTCCTTAGGTGTGCAAGAAATCCTTTCTCTTGTCTTAGCAACCACCTCTCTACGGAACTCAGTAGGGCTAGGGCTACCGGCCCTATAGTGATGTTAGCTACTATGGCGATTGCCACGCCGAGCCAGAACCTTGTGGCGCTGCTGTGGTAGATCACGTACGCCATCGGTATGGCGCCCCTAACCTCTATCGTCGGCAGGAACGCGACTACAGCTATCAGTAGGAGGTTCACTAAATCACTACTCAATGCGCTGGAGCCCCCACATAATGGGCTGTGAGGGCTTAAAGGATTTCACGTTAGAGGAACTCAACACACTTAACGTGTGGAGCGGTGGAGGTAGTGGCGGTGTGAGGGGTTGACCGTCTTTAGGACAATCATAGCCGGGAACCATAAGTTTCCTAAGGCGTTAAGTGTGCTTGATGTTGGTGACGCTATTTACGACCCCTCAGCACCTGACGATGTCATAGCGTTCGTGCATCCGGTAGGGAGGGTTTGGGGGAGGGCCTTAATCAGAGTGAACACTAAGTCCCTTAGGGTTACGAAGTCTGTTCAGACGAGCTATGGGTGGGGGTGTGGCGACCTTAACGCGTACCCTGAGGAAGGCATTCTCTTAGCCACTCACTGCGTGGAGGGCGTGGTTGAGTTTAGGGATCTTGAGAGTCTGGAACTAAGGCGGGTGCTGAAGCTGGATGGTGTGGGGAGGGTTTCTTCAGCTGCCTTAGACTCCTCTGGCAGGCTATGGGTTCTGAGTGAGGACAGCCTATACGTTGTTAGTGAAGGCAGTGCTGAGGGTGTTAAGGTTAGACGTGTTTTAACCGTGGCTGGTGGTGCGAGTATGGATTCCCAGCGTACTGAACCAGCTAGAACCATTGCCGTGGCTAGTTACTTAAGTCATTCCGTGCTCCTCGTGAGTGAGGACGGATCTCTTAAGGCATCTATACCTACTCCCTTCCCCGGCGGGGTACGCTATACCCACGATGAAAGGCTCATCGTGTCGAGCGGTAGGTTCCCCAAGCATGTCCAGCTAACCTTAGTTTATGGGGCGACTCACTTAGATCCTCGTTCAGCGTGGTTCGCTTACCTATGGGATTACGGGACGCTAGCTTCCAATAGGGCTGATTCGTGGGGTTTTGAGAGGGCCTTAATTCAGTGGTCGCTGAGTGCGTTCGAGGTGCCTTTGCCCCTACCGAAGTTCAAGCCCTACGTCATCCCCCTAGGGCGTGGTTGGGAAGGGGAACTGCTTAAGCATGAAGGCTTCCATTCATTCACACCTGCCCCAGCCTTAGGGAACTGTGTTTTACTCAGTGAAGGTGCGGGGAGGTTCGTTATTGAGGCGTTACTGCCTGAGTACTCCGTCACAGCCCCTCAGAGCGAGGAGAAGTGGATTCCCGTGTGCGAGGGGGTTGCTAGCAAGCCTCTCAAGGTTCCATGCCCCTACATGATTAGGGTAAGGGTTCTGGAGGGCATTATTAAGCGCGCTACGTTAAGCTGCGCACCCACCAGCAACGCTATTTACCTTGGAGCTACTGAGGAAAGCGGGTAGTTGAGCAATGGCACTACGCCTCAAGTGCTCCTCATGCGGGCATCACTTCACAGTCGTTGCAGGAACCACGTCGTGGTCGTGTCCTAAGTGTGGTGGTTTGCCTGAGGTAGACTACAGCCCTGAGTGGCGGCCTGAGGGTCAAGGCCTCTCTAGGTACTCTGCCTCCCTCCCGTTAACCCCTAGGATCTCGTTGGGTGAGGGCTCAACTCCATTAGTTCTAAGGAGAGTTCACGGGGTTAACGTGTACTTTAAGCTCGAGTATCTCAACCCTAGCGGCTCCTTCAAAGATAGAGGGACGGCGTTAGCGATGACGCACGCTGTCGAGGCTGGAGCCTCGAGGGTTGTGGAGGACACGTCAGGCAATACGGGGATCTCTGTCGCGACCTACGCCGCCGCCTACGGAATCAAGGCCGTGATCGTAGTGCCGCGTACCGCACCTGAAGGGAAGAAGGGGTTACTGAGAACTCTCGGCGCTGACGTCGTTGAGGCCCCGTCTAGAGGTGACGCAGCGCTCCTAGCGCCGAAGATCGCTGGGGAGGTGAATGGACTGCATGTAGGGCACACCATTAACCCACTGTACATTGAGGGTGCGAAGACCCTGGCTTACGAGGCTTACGAGCAGGGATTCAGGGGAGGTGAAGTGATCGCGCCGGTCGGTTCAGGCGGGTTAGCTCTCGGCGTGTTTAGGGGGTTCAGGGAGCTAGTTGAATGGGGTCTCCTTGACTCACTGCCACGTCTCCACGTTGCTGAGGATGCATCACTAACACGTGTGGACGCCCCCGTGAAGATCGGATGGGGTAGGGGTGAGGAGGGAGGCGGGGCTGACGCCTTGCTGGTTCCGGAACCTCCCAGGATTAAAGAGGTCACTGACGCTACCACACTCACTAAGGGTTCCTCTGTCGCGGTAAGCCTTAAGGAATTGAGGGAGGCTTTAAGAGAGCTATATAGTATGGGCTTCATAATCGAGCCTACGTCAGCCGCCCCCTTCGCCGCGTTAAAGCTACTCATCGAGGAGGGCATCATTGATAGGGGTAGTGACGTCCTAGTACCACTAACTGGGTCCGGGTTAAAGGTACTCACCTCGGTCTCCAAGATGCTAGGGCGTGGTGAGCGGTGAGGCGTTAGTGCCTAGGAGGTATGGAGTGTACTTTGTGCAGGGGTACGGGCCCGCCTCAGGGATAAGGCGGGTGCTGGGATACATACTCAGACGCGGTGACGTGGAAAGCGCTAATCTCCTTAGGATAACTAGGGAGGAGTCCTTAAGGCACGCTGAGGTTATGAAGCCACTGCTGGATGACGTGGTGAGTAAGGCTTCCGACGTCATAGCTGGGCTTAAGCCTGAACTTCATGAGGTGGCGTGGAGGTACTTATACTTACCGGTGATCCCGCTAGGCGTGGAGAGGCCCGCGCTTCAGGAAGCCTTCAAGCTATCGCGTGAACTCGTGAAACGTGTTAGGCCGTCACTTAAGCAACGCTTGCTTCCAGCCTACATGCTTGAGAGGGGAGGCGTTGGCTTAGGCACTAACATAGTGAGCGTTACTAGTAGCCACGTACTGGTAACTCTACACGGTTCCTTCCCCGATGGAAGCGTTGTGAGGCCTAAGGCAGTTCCTAGAAGGAAGGAACTGCTTAGGTTGGTGGAGGAGCTTAGGAGAAGGGATTACTTAACGCCTGACGAGAACGGTTCCCCGGTACCGGTGCTTGGCGCTGTTCTTCTCAAGCCCATCACGGATACCATGGATAATTTGGGTTCATTAATTAGCGCGTGGTTTAGGGATAACTACGGTGAGTTACTTGAGCTGTCTGAGGAAATCGCTGAGGACCATGGCTCTAGGTTTTTCGCGTGGGACGCTTTCTTCTACCTAACCCATCTCGTGGTGGCCGTGGTAACTCAGGAGTTGATTAAGCGGAAAAACATTCCTTTTCCGAACCAGGCCGTGGGGGTTTTAGAATTACTTCCCCTGTAGTTGCTTAATTACTCTGGCGGCGGTGGCGGTGGTGCTGGAGGGGCTCCCTCGCCTTCGGGGGTGGCTGCGGGTGCTCCAGCTGGTTGATGCGTTGGTTGTGCCGGGGCTACTTGTAAGGCTTTGCTTATCTTAATTAGCACCACTACCATTAGCAGTAAGCCAGCAATTAGCCCTAGCAACCCTGTTAGAACGCCTAAAGCGCCTGAAGCCGCTATGAGGCCGCCGTACCTGAAGTAACCTGTGCTCTGCCATATGATGGCAGCACCACCAACTATGAGTGATATGGTTAGTACTAAGGCCACCACTATGAATAACTTATTAACTGATGACGCAGTCTGAGGGTTTATTGACGAAAGCAGCATCGGTATGGCCGCAATAATTATTCCTATCCCAGCCACGCCCAGATGCGCTGACATTAGTGCGCCAGCTCCCGTAAACCCAGCTATCGTTAGGAAGATCCCACCAACGAGCACTACAAGACTCAGTATGAGGGGCGGAAACCTAAGGACGTCCCCTTTCATGAAGGCAAAGTAAGCGACTCCGAGAAGTATCGCCGCAATTAACTCGGTTACTCCGGGAACCGTGGCCCTCATTATGAGGAGCCCGATCGAGTCTATGAATAACGTGAAGATTATCATCATAGACGCTAGGATCACGCGCTTATCTGTAGCTAATGACCTAGGGTTCAGGTTATTTAGGTCGATTGAAGGACCCGGTATTATCGATATTGGAACCCCTGCCAGGGGTAATATCACGACTGCCGCACCCAGAACTATGATTCCAGAGAAGATCGCTAATGCTGGCCCGGCTAAGTTTACCCGGGCACCCCAGGCAGCGTATTGCTGGAGGAATGATATTATTGCCGCACCCGTAAGTATTCTTAATAATCCATCAAAGAATGCTGCGCCCACGAAGAGTAGTAGTCCATACTTGAGTAACTGTCCCGCAGAGATCTGAGTTCCAGCCCTAGGGCTTATTGTTGGTTGCGGCGGCGGTGATGGAGTAGGTGATGCCATACTGTTGAACACCTATAACTGTAGTGTAGTGATTCACTTATAAAGATGAGGTTGAACAACTCCGGTTAATTGTTCCTACTAACACCAGGTAACGTGGCTTCGACCACCCTATCACTCACAGCTTTCCTCACAACGACCGCGAATACCTTCCCAACGAGGTCCGGCCCTACGCCATGACCAACAACACGTGTGACCGGACCGTGAGGCAACATGTACGCTATTACTTCCTCCTTTCTAGGATCGTAGCTCACACCGACCACCTTGACTTCCTTACCGACAAGCCTCCTCTTGGCAACGTAGTTTAGCTTCCTAACGAGGTTGTAGAGTGGGCGTGCTACTGACTTAATAGCTGGTGGCGGCTTAGGGAATCCTTCGAACGCTGTGCCCTTGATCGGTGTGAATCTGTAGAGGGTTATCTTCTCAACACCGATGCGCCAGAGCTTCCTTACGACCTTGACTGTGGCCTTAACGACCTGCTGGTTCTCGCCGGGTAACCCATGTATCACGTATACGTAGGGTTTAAGCCCGGCTTTCCTAAGTAGCTTAACTGCCCTGATAACCTCACCCACTCTTGAGGGTCTGCCGAGCGCAACGTGGTGGTGCGGGTGTCCTGACTCAAGCCCTATGTGTACGGGGGTACCTCTGAGGTACTTGCCAAGGAGTTCCGCCACCTCCTCATTAACTAGGTTTGGCTTTACATTCTCGATCATTACGTGTGCCTCTCCCTCAATAACCTCGGGTATTGATGTAACTTTGCGGAGCAGGGACTCTATCGCAGCCAGGTTTGGGGGCGGGTTCCTGGGGTCTGTTAAGGGTTCTGGCGCGACGAGCCAGTCCCGACCGTAGTCAAGGAAGTCAGGGGCGCTTAACACGACCCTCCTCACACCTAACTTAATGAGTTCCCTAACCTCCCTCACTATGTTGTCCTCAGGCCTAGACCTAGCTGGGCCGAATATTGCTGGCACCGAACAGTACCCACAACCGGGAGGGATGCCCGAAGGGCAGGTTAGCCTCTCCTTTAAAGTACCTCCCCAGCACTTACCGCAGCCCACGCACGGCTTCCTGTTGGGCAACGGTATTGTGGGCCTGTGGTAGTTACTGCAACCACGCACCACCTCAACGTATACCCTAGCGCCCCACCAGCCCGGGTAGCTAGTGACGGCGTCTACCGACGGCATGTAACTCCATAGGGGTGGTGTTGGTACCCAAGAAGGTCCTGGATTCCTCACTACACGCCCCCTTGAGAGGTATATTAAGTTAGGGACCTCGGCAGGCTCACTATTGCCTTTAAGCACGTTAATGAGTTTCGGTATGGATATCTCCCCTTCACCCCACACCACGTAGTCGAAACCTGACCTGAGAAGGTGCTCGTAATCAACAAAAGAAGGACCCCCAGCGATGGCGGGTCCTCCACGCCACCTACTGAGTGCCCTAACCATGGAGGGTATGTCAGTGACCATTCCAGATATAAAAAGCGCTTCGTACCCGCTGAGGCCCCCTGGTCTTCGGATCGCTTCCTCGCACTGGATTATGTCGGCCTCGCAACCCTTGCTTTCGAGTATTCCTGCAACTAAGCGGGGTCCTACACCTATGGCGTCGAGGGTTGCGTGCTTCCTTACCTCGGTTCCCCGGGCTAGGCAGTCTACTACCGCTACCTTAAAGAGTCGACACCCGTACCTTGCTTGTTAGGAGGGCTTAATTGCCATTCATTACTTACTTACCGTGGCGACCTATTAGGTCCTCAAGCATACTGAATAGCTCTCTCACACCCTCTCTACTTATGCTGTAGATCCTGTATCTTCCCCTCACCTGGACCTCCACTAAGCCAGCTTCCTTCAGTGCTCTTAAGTGGTGTGAAACTAGTGTTTGTTCTATACCTAGTATCTTAGATATAGCGCATACTGGGAGCGGAACGTCCCTTATAAGGGCGAGTATTGATAGCCTCACGTTGTTTGCTGTTGCTGAGAGCATCTGAACAGCCCTGTTTATTACTTCCTCATCGGGCACCTCTAGCTCAACGTCCTTGACGCCCTCGTAGAGGGCTTTGAGGTCGGGGCCGCACTTGCCTCTGACCCCGAGTTTAGCTATGAGTTCGTGGAGCCGCATAATGTTATAGCACCGATATAATATTGCAGATATGT
>WAOL01000043.1 GCA_015521295.1 Desulfurococcales archaeon | reverse complement strand
GCTCCGGGGGTGAGCCAGGACGGGATCATTTAAGCTGAATAAGCAGGATATTGAGGATCTGGCAGTTGGTGCCACTGTCCTTGGGACAGGCGGTGGTGGCGACCCGTACATAGGCAAGCTAATGGCTATTCAAGCTATAGAGAAATATGGACCTGTGGAAGTCGTTGACCCTGATGACGTCGCGGACGACGCTTTCGTAGTTTCCGTTGCAGGTATGGGTGCACCGGTAGTTATGATAGAGAAACTGCCGAGCGGTAAGGAAGCGGGTGAGGCTCTCCTGAGCCTCGAGAGGTACTTCGGAAGGAGGGCCGACTACATAATAAGTATTGAGGCAGGCGGGATGAACTCAACGATACCGATCGCTACTGCGGCCAGGTTCAAGCGACCGTTAATAGATGGTGACGGTATGGGCAGGGCTTTCCCAGAGTTACAGATGGTTACTTTCCACTTAGTCGGTGTTAAGGCAACCCCTATGTCAATGGCTGATGAGAAAGGTAACTCAGTCATTCTCGACACGGTCGATAACTTCTGGGCCGAGAGGATAGCGAGGGCAATAACAGTTAAGTTCGGGGGCGTTGCATGGATAGCAATATACCCAATGAGCGGTAAGCAATTCAAGGCAGGCGCGGTAAGGCACTCACTCAGCAAGGAGATAAGCATAGGTCAAGCCCTCCGGGAAGCGAAGGCCCGTGGCGCTAACCCCCTAGACGCGTTGCTGGACGCGACGGGAGGCTTCCTTCTGTTCAAGGGCAAGATAGTGGACGTGCTTCGAAGAGCTACGGGAGGTTTCGCTAGGGGTGAGGCAAGGCTGGAGGGGCTGGAGGAATTCAAGGGGTCGGAGCTGATCATAAGATTCCAGAACGAGAACTTAGTCGCCATACGTGACGGTACCGTCATAGCGTCAGTGCCGGACCTCATAACGGTCGTCGAGAAGGACTCGGCTAAACCGATAACCACTGAGAGGCTGAAGTACGGGTTACGGGTAGCGGTCATAGGGATACCTTGCGACCCGAAGTGGAGGACACCTAAAGCACTCAAGGTAGTCGGCCCCAAGTACTTTGGCTACGACATTGATTACGTACCCATAGAAGAGGCAGTTAAGAGGATGGGGGCGTGATTCATGACGCGCGTAAGAGTAGGCATAGATGTGGGGAGTACCCACACAGACTCAGTAGCGGTGGATGAGAAAGGCAATGTGCTCGCCGCGGTGAAGGCCAGGACAACACCAGACGTAACCACAGGCATAATCAAGAGCCTCAAGAAGCTACTCGACACGAAGGCATTCGCGGTCGATGAAGTCGCTGCCGTAATGTTCGGAACGACCCACGTGCTGAACGCGATAATCCAGAGGAGGGGGCTAGGTAAGGTCGGCGTCATAAGGATAGGAGCGCCAGCAACCACGGCCATAGATCCCATGCTCGACTGGCCAGCAGACCTCCGCGAGGCCGTAGGTAACCTTAAGGTCATCGTTAGAGGCGGGCACGAGTACACGGGCGAGGAGATAGCCCCCCTCGACGAGGACGGCGTTAAACGTGCGGTCAAAGCCTTCGCTAAGGCAGGGGTTGACGCGGTGGCGATAACGGGGGTCTTCTCCATAGTTAACCCGGACCATGAATTACGTGCTCGCGAGGTAGTTGCCGAGGAACTACCTAACGTACCAATAGTGCTATCACACGAGATCGGTAGTATGGGCCTACTGGAGAGGGAGAACGCATCCATACTTAACGCAGCCACAATAGGCGTCATGAAGAGGACGATAGAGTCTCTCAGAAGGAGCTTAGCTTCCCTAGGAATAGAAGGCGTCCCCATGTACTTCGCCCAGAACGACGGGACCACAGCTAAGTCAGAATTCATTGAGAAGTACCCCGTATTCACGGTCGTCGCCCCGATATCCAACAGCATAAGGGGAGCGTACGTCCTCACAGGAATACCTGACGCAATAGTAGTCGACACCGGGGGGACGACAAGTAACGTAGGCGTACTGACGAAGGGATACCCAAGGGAAGCCCTGGAAGTGGAGATAGGAGGGGTTAGAACAAACATAAGATCACCCGATGTCGTTGCTGTCGGTGTTGCGGGAGGCTCCATAGTTAGCGTCGGGCCCGACGGCTCCGTCAAAGTAGGTCCAGTAAGCGTAGGCTACGAACTCATCGAGAAGGGCATTGCGTGGGGCGGTGACGTACTCACAGCCACCGACGTAGCCCTAGCTAAGGGCATGATGAAGATAGATGACCCTCGCTGTGACCCAGAGAAACCCGCTAAGCTGGTCACTAAGGAGGTGATTGATGCCGCATACGACTATATGGTCAGGGCTATTGAGGAAGCCATAGATAAGGTGAAGACCTCAGCAGAACCAGCCACAGTTATTCTGGTGGGTGGCGGGTCACTCATGTGGCCAAGGAAGCTTAAGGGCGCGAAGGAAGTCATAAGACCAGAATACGCGCAGTCAGCCAACGCGTTAGGGGCTGCCACAGCTCTTGTGGGGTCGGTGGTGGAGAAGGCGTTCTCCTACGACCACGTGACTAGGGAGGAAGCCATAAGGATAACGTCAGATGAGGCTAAGCAGAAAGCCATCGAGGCGGGCGCAGATCCGGCGAGTATTGAGGTAGCTGAGGTTGAGGAAATAGCGTTGCCCTACTTGCCGGGTAATGCTGTGAAGGTTAGGGTGAAGGCCATAGGGAAGCTGAAGCTCTAGGTTATTCCTTACAAAAGCTTCTCAGCAATCATGCTGACATCTCTATACATCCGTGATTCCCTCAAAGCGTCAATGTCTCCCACAGCCCTATCCACGCCCTCATCGAAGCGGACTTTACCAAGGAACCCCACGCGAAACTTCCTAGCCAGGTCAGCGATGATGCTCGAGTTGTCACGAGCCATGTTCTCAACGACGCGGATTAACTCACCCTTAACGGCCTCCGTAAGTAGCTTCAGTAACCTCCTCACGGAAGTCACGGTCAATGGGCTGGGTGTCGCGACAACTAATGGCTCATGCTTGGGGAAGTAGCTCAGCACGTCTAGAACCTCATCACCTATCCCGGGAGGTGTATCAATCACTAGGAAGTCGAGGTCACCCCAGATAGTGACCGCGAGCACCTCCCTAACAACATTATCGATCTCCCAACCCCTCAACGGCAGTGGGTTCTCGCCGGAGTAATACGCGACACTCATGAACTTAACCCCACCTATGAGCGGGGGCACCACGCCCCTATCCTCCTCCGGGAATTTACTCAGGTCAGCACCAAGCACCACGTGGGCTGTCGGGTTAGTTACGTCCAGGTCCAGCAACCCTACCCTCGCCCCACGCTCGCTCAGTGCTAAGGCAAGCAGGCATGAGAGTAAAGTCTTACCAACACCACCCTTAGAACTCATGACCGGCACGACCCTAGCAACGCGCGCCAGCCTCCTCCCAATCACCGCTAACCTAGGGTCGCCTTGGGCGACCATCACTCCCAACTCACCTCCTCAACCCACACGCCCCTACCCTTAATCACCTCGAAGTCCCTCGACCCGCATTTCGGGCACTTAAGGTAGGAGTGAACGACCTCGGGAACGAAATGTATGGCCTCACGCACCTCCTCCCCAAACTCAACCTCCTTAAGTAGCCACTCATACCCACACTTCCTGCACTTAAGGACACAGTCCTCCCGCTTGAGAACGACCTCGCACTCAATACCCTCAGACTTCATGATTTCCCTCAACGCAAACTCAAGGATACCCTCATCCACGGCCTGAAGCTCACCCAACCTAACCGTGACGCGCACCCTCTTAGCGGAGGGTGCTGTCTTGAAGACGTAATCGGCTATGGCTTCCGCAAGCGCCCACTCATGAACCACTCGAGCAACACCCGAGTACTTAGCATCGCCTCGCATTTTAAAACTACGAACACTCGCGTGGTGGTTACAGGGACGACACTATCCACGTACCTTCCACGGAATTGCGTAGTCAAATCTAGCCGGCTCTACCTCCACGCATGCGGAGAAAATTAAGATCCTAAGTTCGAGTGGTGTAGCCTCCTACGTCGTGAAATAATGATAGCACTACCTTAGCCGTGGATGAAGTAGTTCATCGAGTCAGGCATGGGAAAAGTGCTCCTAAGGCAGAAGGTAAAGCTAGTCAGCACGCTACCCAGCGACCTTAATGAAGAATGTTGCCCCTACAATTTACTTGATTACAGAAATAGTGCTGGTGGCACAGATAATATTGGTCGTCCAATCATAGTGAGCCCTAAACCCTCAGGAGAGCTATGCCGGCGGGTATGAAGAACACCTCGTCAACGGCACCCAACTGAACACGTTGGACATGTTTTTGACTACGTCATGAGAGAACCTAGCTGCAGCAACTACAGCGTAACAAATCGCATCAACTCACAGAATACTGTTTCGGGGTTCCGCGTCAGAAATCGCTCCCTCACTCACCGCTCGTTAAGACCAATCTTCATCATCCACGGTGGGGGAGGTTTTAGGGTTAATTAACGTGATTATCTTTTCGTTATGGGGTATGCTTTAACGTAATGCATGTTGTGCACTTCATTGACTGATACTGTAATTAATATTTAGTATAGGTTAAAATTCTTTAAACCTACCCACAATATTTTCCTTGGTGATTAACCTGCCTGCGGGACTGGATTTTGAGTTAGCCATAGCTGCGCGAAAGCTTATTGAGGATGTGATGAAGGTTAAGCCCGGCGAGGAAGTCGTGATTACCGCTGACACCGCGAGTGATTGGCGCGTGGTTGAGGCAACCGCTAAGGCCGCGGAGGCGGCTGGGGCTAAGGCGCTGGTCGCGTGGCACGCGACCGCACCCGGAGTCGGGAAGGCGGTCGAGCCCTATGTCCCCGTTAAGGCGTTAACGGAGTTACTGAAGGTGTCGGATGTTTGGATTGAGTTCAATAAAGCGTGGCTACTGTACTCCACGCCCTACGAGGAGGCAATGAAGGCCGGTAAGACCAGGTATATATGCTTGGTGGGTATGGACGCGGACATGATGGTTAGGAACATAGGTCGTGTGGACGTACCCACACTCTACGAATTCCAAAAGAGGCTAGCCAAGATAACCAAGTCATGCAGGAGAATGAGGGCAACGTCGCCGGCAGGGATGGATGTAACTTTCGAGAACGACCCGTCACGCCCCGTCCTAACGGAGGGTGAGGTAGGCGGGCCAGGTGAGTACATGCTCTTCGGTCAAGTCGACTGGGCCCCCATAGAGGACAGCATAAACGGCGTCATAGTGTTTGACGGATCAGTGTGGCCACCCGCAGAACTCGGCCTCCTAAGAGAGCCGATAAAGCTACACGTGAAGGAAGGCAAGGTAGTTAAGGTGGAGGGAGGCACCGAAGCAAGGATCTTCGAAGCATGGCTCAAGTCATTCAACGACGAGAGAATGCTTAGGGTCGCCCACCTCTCCTACGGGTGCAACCCAGGCGCTAAACTGACAGGAAATATCCTCGAGGACGAGAGGGTCTGGGGCGCCATCGAGTGGGGTCTCGGAGCTCAATCATCAACGTTCCAGGGCTCACTCGGCCCAGCACCCTCACACACGGACGGGATATGCCTTAACCCAACACTAGAGTGCCTCGATGACGGAACTAAGATAATAGAGAACGGCGAGTATGTGCACCCAGAACTCAGGGACCTCGCCCAGAAACTGAGGATCAAGTAAGAGTAATTCAACGCTCAAAAACACAGAGAACTAAGGTTTTATCCTCACAACCAATACCCCTCGAGGGCGGTTCTATGAGCGAAATTAACACCATAGTTAAGCGAGAAGGGAGTAATGTGTTCATAATCACGACTCTTAATGCAGGAGACAAGGTCCGGAAAGGTCTGAGCGAGTTACTGGACGCATTCCTAGTTGCTATGGGGTCAGCAACGGTTTCCTGGCTTGATGAGGTAAGCGATGGTTGGGGAGGGATTCTGTTCCCAAACCAGTACGTGGTCAGGAATGACGTCGTTGGTAGGGGAGCAGTTAGTGTTAGTGGCGATCGCTTAACATGCAGCGTGAGCTTAAGGTGCGACGCACTCGGTGCCAACGCTTGTGGTGAGGAACGAATTAATTCACTAATTAACACGTTGAACCTCGCCCTGAAGGATGTGATGGAGGGGCACTTAACAAGGCACGTCATGAATTACGGGAAGAAGCTAGTAAATATTGGGGAAGACGTTGAGGTAACGTTGCGTGGTGGGGGGATCGTTAAGGGCGAGGCAATAGGGTACGGTGCTAGGGGTGAGTTAGTCGTGGCTACGCGAACAGGTATGGCGAAGGTCGAGCCTTCTAAGGTTGCTAGGATCAAAAGATTCTGGCCTTAGGCCTTAAGACCCTCTAAGCACGTTAATTATTCTCCTCAACTCACTTAGGGGATCCTCCGAGTAATCAACACGCACGTCAAGAACTCTGTCGTACTCTGGGCCCCAGGCAGTCTCCCCAACCACTAATATGGCGGCGCTCCTCTCGCCACGCGCGTCCCCGCCAGCCTCTGCAGCCGCCTCAAGCGCAGATAAGATAGCCTCAGCAATGTCGCCGGAAGCATGCATTTCTCTAAGCAGGGTGAAGGCTGCTGCCTCAATAACCCCCTCATTCCTAAGTAGGTTCCCAGCAACAACGTACGCGAAACCCTCCCCAGTACCCTTCGCGCACTTCCTCTTCAAGGGTGCTTCATCGCCCGTGAAGCACGCAACCCTACCAGCAAAATCAACCACGGCTACCTGCCTCTTACCGGGCTCAGGGTCAGTGCCCAACGCTTGGTTCAGAGCATCCTCAGCGCTTAGTCCCTCCTCCTCAATTAAGCGCAGTATTCTAGGGCCTAAGGACGGGTTCGTGAATGCCTGTGTTGCGACGCACGCAACCCCGTGCCTACACCACGGCACCCGCGAGCCAACGGCTACGGAGCCTGAAGCAACCCCTACACCAGCTTTTCCTGTGGTTTTGTCGAGTATGAGCACGCTGTACGTCAAGCTAGCTCCCTAGTAGTATGTGCGTGGGTCCTTACTTAGCTTACCGGTCGTCCTGAGGGGTACCGAGTCCTTAATTTGGTGTTTGTAAACTACGTAATTTAAACAGGTTACGAAACCTATTTAATAATAGCGTCACCGTAACCACTGTGGTAAGTTATGGATAGGGCTAAGATTATTGCTGGGGTCGTAGCTGTAGCGATAATTATCTCGCTGGTCTGTGCCTACGCCTACATGAACCTACGTAGCCACGAGGTAAAGAGCCTGTATTCCGTCAAGCTGGGTGTGGAGTACAACACACACGCAACACCCATATGGATAGCGCTTCATGACGGGCTCTTCAAGAAGTACGGGCTGAACGTAACTAAGGTGGTTAAGTTCAAGACAGGCCTAGAACTGGCTGCGGCCATAGCACGCGGTGATGTGCAGGTTGCGTGGGCATGCTTAGGGCCAGCATTAATGATCATAGCTAAGGGCGTGCCTATCAAGATTGTTGCGAAGGTACATAACTACGGCTACGCTTTAGTCATTAACCCAAAGAAGGTGCACAGCCTGAAGGACCTCGCTGGTAAGGTAGTGTACGCTCCCGGCAAAGGAAGTCCCTGCTACCTTCTACTACTCAAAATAGAGGAGAAGTACGGCATCAAATTCGCCGCGATAAAGTTCATGAGGCCTCCCGCCATGTTAGCAGCCATATTGAGCGGGGAGATAAGTGCTGCCGCCATGCCGGAGCCCTACGCCAGCGTAGCGGAGGCTAGGGGGATGAAGGTGTTGCTCAGGGCTCAGGACGTGTGGCCCAACATGCCTGGGAGCTTCCTCGTGGTCTCCGACAGCTTGCTGAGGAAGGATCCTGAGGTTGTTAAGAAGCTCGTCGCCGTTACTTACGCGGGAATTAAGGAGTTGAAGAGCAACATCTCTAGGGCTGCTGAAATAGATTCCCAGGTTCTCGGGATACCTATGGATGTTGCGAAGCACTCCATACTAATGCTCCAGTGGAACACGACCATAGACGTGAAACAGATTCAGGAATACATAGACTTCATGTACGAGCACCACATACTTAAGGTCAGGCTGAATGCCTCCCAAATAGTTGTCCCCGTGAAGCCCTAAGGTCACTCAAGGGCGGTGTGTATTGGTGAAGGGTAAAGCGGTAGTGTCGTTGGTGACCTTCATAGTGCTGTGGGAGGCCGTGGTGAGGGCAGGGCTCCTGCCCCACGTACTAGTGCCAGCTCCCAGTGACGTAGTGCTATTCCTCATTAACCCATCCAATGCACGCCTAATACTAGTTAACCTGGCTTGGACAGCCGCACGCGCCACCACAGGCTTCCTCCTAGGTCTGGTGTTCGGGCTCGGTGCTGGGTTACTGCTAAGCGTTAAGTCGCTGAACGAGTATCTAATGCCAATAGCAACGATCTTCTTTGCGGTACCGTCAATAGCGTGGATACCGATCCTCATCGTGTGGGTGGGCTTCAAGGAATTCGAACTCCCTGTCGCAGCATCCTTCCTATGCTCCTTCCCGCCAGTTCTCTACGGATTCGTTAATGCCGTAAGGACCATGGATCCCGAGCAGGTCGGGGTCGCGATGGTGCTTGGGGCGAGACCCCTAACAATCCTTAGGAAGATAGTGATACCGCAGGCATTCCTTAAGGCATTGCCCCTCATAAAGACGGAGGCAGTCATGGCTTGGAAAACTACTTTCGCTGCCGAAATGGTGGCGTTGCCGACTGGGTTAGGGGCCCTAGCCATGACGTACGCAACAACCATAGAGACCGACGGTTTAATAGCGGTTGTTGCGGTGCTTGCGGTAGTGACCATGGTTATTGTGCAGGTCTTCGATAATCTAGAGAGGAGAATCGTTGGTAAGTGGCTGGGGTCGAAGGTTAAGGGTGTTGCTGAGGCTCTAGCATATACCATCACATAACATATTAATGAAAATAAGCCTTCACGAAGATCGCTGTTTTCTTTGCTTCTCAGAGTATCAACAACGCTTTTATATGTCGGGCGATACACATACGTCGAGGTGAGGGAATGATTAAGAGAAAAACCTATAGAACAGTTGCACTACTATTCATAGTGGCTACAATAGTGCTATCGTTAACTACGCCCATCATCATGAGCGAGTCAACAACACAGCAGACAAAGCTAACTCTGCAGGTATACCCTGACGCCTCAGTAAGGTGGGTGGGCGAGTACTACAACACCACTAATGTTTCGTCTATGGGCAATACTACCGTAATGTTCCTAGCTAACCTAACACAGCTGAAGAAGGGACTAGAACTCCTGATTAAGGCTAATGCCGAGAACTTCTCAAGTGTCTCGAAGACAGGCACTAAGGTTGAGTTCACGCTCAACGTGAATGGTGAGGTAAGGGCAACTAACGAAACAATGGAGTCACACACAAACTTTAACCTCTACATGTATAGCGAGAAGGATGAGATTAAGATCAAGGCGTGGAGCAATAAACCCATAGAGACAGTGTTCAACAGGACGAACCTCTACGCGGAAATAAGCGGTAACGTCAGCGTAGCGGCATCAGGCAACAACGCGATCGGCATAATATTCGCCCTATCACTCCTAAACAAGGGATATATCGAGAGCCAGCTAGCCAAGTCAAACATAACGTACATAGACGTAAAGAAGCTCAAGACAACAACAAGTCCTAGCGGCGCGACGATAGTGTTCGATATAGGCATAAACTACACGAAAATGATGGAGGAGCTAAGTAGTAAGGCGAACACCACGAACAAACCCTCAATAAACCCAGAGAAACTCAAGGAACTCCTAGAGACGTACTTCATACCTTACAACGCCACATACCGGGTGACAGTGTTCTTCAACAATAACCGCCTACAGACGGTGATTAACGTTAATTCAACGCTCTCAGTCATGGAAGCAGCTAATATGGTACTGAAGATCTTAGGCAAGTACGCCGAAGTATATGCCAACACGACGGTGGCTCCGGGATCAACGGTGCCGATTCACACCAACATAACTAAGGGCATAGAAGACGCCAAGAAGATCCTAAGCTATTTAGGCAAGCTAATAAACAGGTTTGAGATACTGCCATCAAGCGCATACATATCCCTGAACGTAACAAAGAATTACGTCCACGTCAAGTTCGAGACCTTCAAGATAAGGGCTAAGGGAGCGAAGACACCTGAGGACACGCTAAAAACCATAGCTGAGGTACTACAGGAGCTGAAAACTAAGATCAGCAACACAACATTAGAGAGCAGTGAAGGCAAGGAGGTTAAGTCAGCCATAAACAACATACTGGGAAGCGAGGCAGTAATCGAGGGTGTCGGAGGAGTTAAGGTGAGCCAGACGAAGGTGCCGTTAAGCGAGCTAGACAAAGTCAAGGTAGTAGTCACACAGGCAACAACCACGTCAACAACAACGAAGACCACCACAACCACCCCACCCACGAGTACAACCACGATCACAACAAGCATTACTCAAACATCGACAACAACATCAACAACGACCACATCAACCACGACGAGCATAACATCCGTAAGCACATCAAGTAAAACCACCACAACCTCGAGCACAAGCGTACCCGTTAGCACGACAGTAATCTCCTCAGCAACCGTGGTTCGAGTCGCGGGTGCCTCGACAACTATGATCACCATGATCATAGTGGGCGTGATAGCGGCGGCCGTAGTTATAGGTGCGGTAATAGCCATAGTCAGGAGGTAACGCGGGGAAGTACCGTTAAGAAAGTTTTCCTTACTAAGAGGATCTTCTTAACATAACCGAGCAACAATAAGTTAAAGCCGGAACCACATTACATTAATTGAAGTCCACGCTCAAAAGCCCATAGGACGGTGTACTTTACATGAGTAGCTTAAGGCACGTGTGGGTGGAAGATATCGTAATATCTTCATGGATTAGGGAGGACGTCACGCTATTCGACATAACGACCGAAGCCCTAGGCATAAGGGGGGACGGGGTTGCTGAGTTAATCACGCGTGAGCCCATAGTAGTTGCCTGCACGGAGGAGGCCGCAAGGATATACGAGCTGGCCGGAGCTAGGTCCGTTAAGGTACTTAAAGGGAGCGGCGCGTCGGCCACGGGCGGCGAAACCCTCCTTGTGGCGCGGGGGGATGCCGCGGCACTACACATCGCGTGGAGGCTAGCGCAGAACCTAGTGGCGATATGCTCGGGCGTAGCGACGAAAGCCAGGAGGCTTGTCGAGAGGGCGCGTTCCTCCGGTAGGAGCGTCTGCATAGCGGCCACGCGTAAGTCGCCTCCAGGACTTCGAAGAATATATGCTAAGGCTGTCGTCGCCGGAGGTGCCGTGCCTCATAGGTCAGGGCTCTCCGACTCCATACTCATCTTCGATAATCACGTCGCATTCATACCTGGGGGGTGGAGGGAGTTACTCACGAGGATAAGTGAGCTTCGCGAAAGGTACCCATTCAGGAAAGTGGGGGTTGAGGTACACACACTCAAGGAGGCGTTAGAAGCCGTTAGCGCTGGGGCCGAAATGGTTCAGCTAGAGAGGTTTAAGCCGGGGGAGGTAGCCAAGGCAGTAGCCGAGTTAAGGCGTGTGAACCCACGCGTGGTAATCGCCGTTGCTGGAGGCATTGACGAGCATAACATCGCTGAATATGCCGCAGCCGGGCCGGACATCATAGTGACGACCGCCCCCTACTACGCCAAACCAGCGGACCTCACCACTAAGATGAGGAGGGCTTGGAGAGGTGCTGTTTAGCGCTACCCTCTCCAAGGACGACACAGCCATTAATTCTAAGCCCTACCTCATCACCCGGCGAGAGGTTAAAGGGTGAGAGGACGTACACCTCGGCATCACCGACGCTTACCACAATCCTAAACGCCCGTTCGCTCCGCGACACTCGCTTAACCACGCCCTTAATGGGTCCTTTCCTGCAGATCTTAACGTCGCTAATCGGTATTAACACCCTGCGCTTACCTCCATCTAAGCCTTCAGTTAAGCACTTAACGGGTACCTTAAAGTCACCTAAGACAGCGTAGCAGAGTCCGCCGTCGGCAATCACCTCTGCATCGTCTATGGTGGTTCCTAACCAGAATGCCGCGTCCTCAGGGAATGTTGAGGTATCGAGCTCAGATGGCTTGCCGGAGTAGAGGATCTTACCGTTCCACAGCACGTGAATAGTGTCCGCCAACCCCAATCCTCTGCCGACTTCATGCGTAACCATTATGACGGTTATTGAGAGCTTCCTTATCAGAGACATTACCTCCTGCTCCGTCACTATACGTGCCTCAACATCTAAGCCTGTTAACGGCTCGTCTAGGAGCAGGACCTTAGGGTCAACGGCGAGGGCCCTAGCGATGGCGACCTTACGTGCCTCACCGCCACTCAAGGACGCTGGGTAGGAGGACGCCAGGTGCTCTATCCTTAACGCCTTAAGTAACCTCGACACACGCTCCCTCAACGCGTTACCCTCAACGCCCCTTACCTTAAGTCCGAAGGCAACGTTCTCCCATACATTCATGTTAATGAATAGTGATGGGTTCTGAGGAACGTAGGATACACCCCTCCTGAAGGGAGGTACGTCATCAACCGGCACGCCGTCGAAAAGCACGCTGCCCTCATAATCCGTGAGCCCTGCAATCACCTTAAGTAACGTGGTCTTCCCAGCCCCATTAGGGCCTAACACGACGGAGAGCCTGCCCGAGGGAAAGAAAGCAGTCACACCTCTTAACGCATAGTTCCTCACGTCATGCACGTCAACGCGAGTCAATCACCCTCACCACGGCTGGAAACGGTTACGTAAGAATGAATTATTGCTTTACTCCCAAACGAAACGCAAGTGTAATTACTTGTGATATCGAAAAAACTAGGGATAGTTCTTGTTCAGAACAGCTAGGCTTAAACCAGCAACTGCCCTATGGGTACTCACCCTAGTAATTACTGCGCTCCTAACTGCCTACGCAGCATGGTTATTCTACGGCACTCCACATCCCAGAGGCTCGGGGAGCACCGTGACGTCATCCATAACCACTATAACCACGCCAGTAACGAACACGAAACACACTACGGGAAGCAACACGAGCGCCACCGCTACCAACACAGCAAGCACACGGACAGAGTACTCCATCGTAGGCAACACGGTCTACCTCCCACTACCGCGTCAGGTAAGTAACGTTACGGTCGAGGAAGCCATACTCTGGAGAAGGAGCCTGAGAGAGTATAAGGACGAGCCGCTAACGCTGACCCAACTCTCAATGATTCTCTGGGCCGCACAAGGCATAACGGATCCCGCCCGCAGATTCAGAGCCGCCCCCAGCGCAGGCGCGACGTACCCCCTAGTACTGTACGTAGTTGTGGGGGACAGAGGTGTGCTGCTCGAGCCAGGCAAGTACCTGAGAGCAGGCGTGTACAGGTACGACGTCATGAAACATGCCCTCACCTTGGTGAGGGACGGTGACTTAAGGGGAGAGCTAGCTAAGGCGTCCCTGAACCAGCCATGGGTTAGGGACGCGCCAGTGGATTTAGTGTTGTGCGCGGTATTTGAACGCACAACGAGGGTCTACGGCGAGAGGGGAATCAGGTACGTCTACATGGAGGCAGGGCATGCAGCACAGAACGTGTACCTAATGGCTACGGCGCTTGGCTTAGGAACCGTTGTTGTAGGTGCATTCCATGACGACTGGGTAGCGTCCGTAGTGGAAGCAAGTAAGGATGAGGCCCCACTCTACGTGATACCCGTCGGCGTGCCTAAGGGGGTGAAGCATCCAAGCTTTCAGGAGATAGATAACTGGTATTCATCACAGAGAGGTGAAGGGTAGTGAGCCCAGATGACACAGGGAAGGGATTACTTAAGCTAGTGTATGTGCTTCGGTACGTAGTGGCCCTAACATCACCGCCACTACTTGTCCTAACGATCTCAATGATACTCAGCGGCTACGCTTTAATAGCTCCTCAAACCATGAGTAAGTTCTTCGGCATAGGGTACAGTGAGGGAGTGATTGTGCATTCAACACCCCTCATAAGGTTCGGGTTCGTGACCCTAGCTTTACTTCATGGGTGGGCAGGGACATTAACGTTAATACTCCCTCGACTCATTAGGGCTGGGCGAGTGAAACTCGCTTACATCGTGCTGACTGCATTATCCTTCGCCGTGCTGTACTTCCTCACCCCCTTACTCTTAGTAGAACTTAGCAAGTAACTAACAATTATTTTTATGTTAGAAGTTAGTACTCTTAATAGTGAGTGGTGACCTCATGGAAATACGGGGAGTCATTGGGGAGGCTTGTGCCACGGCTATCGGCATTGTGCTTGCAGCCTTCATAGTGTCTTACGCCACCAACTTAGGCAAGGTAATCCCGGCCTTAGGTGAGCTACCCTTATGGGTAGCCATAGTGGCTCTACTGAGTATTGGCGGGAGGGTGCTTGGTGCGTTAGCAGGCGTTTCAGGAGCGATGCGGGCATCCATAGTCTCGCCTGAGGCGGTAGGGTACGCTAGGGGGGGCTGTGCGTGTGGCGCACGAGGAGCTTGGCTCACGGATCGGTCACCTACTGGGGATGGCTTTATCGATGATTATCTCACACGTGTTAAGGTATGTTGCGTTACTCGTCCTAAGTCATTAGTCTGCAACGGTTGTTGAGTTATGGGTGAGTTAGAACATTACCTAGAGCTGGTGGCTCCCGAACAGGATGTTGAGGCGCTTAAGACATTATTTAGAAGAAGACATGAAGCACTGATAAACCTTGTGAGGAGGTTGAGGTATGGTGCGGAATTCGTTAATGCCCTCATGAAGTTTAGCCCTCCCATAAGGTTTAAGGAAGTTGCTGACGAGCTAGGTATTTCACCATCCAAGGTAACATCCTATGTGAGGAAGTTTAGATCGGCAGGTGTGAGGTTCGTCCCCAACTGTGCCACAGCTCCTCTAGGGTTGGGGCGGCTGATGACTATGATTAAAGGGAACGTCGGCCGTGTTAAGGACGTGCCTCATCGTCCTTGGTTGGTTTCCGTTACTGACTGCGTCGACAGCACACTCCTGATCTACACGTACCCGTTTAAGGAGGGTCCGGAATTCATCGTTGACTCTTTAAAGAGGAAGTACGGTGATAGGGTATGGTGGTGCGTTATTCACGATGAGGGCGCTAGGCCAGCACTGTTCATTGATAGGTACTTAGTTGGGGGGCGCTTAATGAACCCCATTGACGCGTTGAGGCAGGCCCTGGAACACCCTACTACCCTAGAACCAAGCTTAAATATGCAGGAAGCGCCTAAGGATATCCTTGACCTCTTCATCTACGCTACCCTTCAGATAAACATATTCTTAAGGTACGTGGACATAGCTAAGATAATGAAGGAACGCCTCAAGGTTGTTTACCCATTAAGGAAGGTGGGGACCCACGTGGCCCACCTACGTAAGTCAGGCGCGTTCTGGGGCACGACAATATTAGGCATCACCGACGCAACAACCGTTACTGGCGTGAGGATCGTTACTGGGAGTAAGCGTGTGTTAAGGGATCTTGCAAAAGTGCTGCTGAGGTACCCGTACCTGAACCAGGTCTACTGGAGAAGGGACTGGGACTACGTGACGGCCCTACTGAGGCTAGATACGGCGTGGGGAACTAGGTTCAGATTCGCACTTAAGGAAATGTTCGGCATTGAGGAACTAGACCATCTCTTCACTACAGACATAGCGAACGTCAGAGCCAGGTTCACTATTCCGTTCCGGAACTTCGACCCGTTCAAGCGGGAATGGGTTAGGGAGCCCGCGGAGATCGATAAGTGGTTAAGGGAAAGAGGGTACCGCGTTACGGGCATACCTGAGAACATGGGTGCTGGGTCAGGCAGTGATGCCTAAGTGTTTCAACGCTTCATCAAGGACTTCCTTAACAGTTCTTAAGCTCGGGTCGGCGATAAGGGTTTCAATCCCTAATTCCTCAAGCGCCCTTAGCGCTCTAGGCCCTATGCCTTTGCAGGCAACGACCTTAACGCGTAGCTTAGCCATAAGCTGAGGAACCTCTCCGTGGACATGGTGCTCGAGTGTAGGGTTCTTAACGGCATTCACCCCGACTACCTTGCCTTCCTCCATGTCAACCACGATGAAGTAGGGTGCCCTGCCGAAGTGCTCGGATGCCTCAGAAGATAGGTCAGATCCGTTAGCAGGTATTGCTATCCTAATCATACTGCACGCACCAAGAAGAGTATTGTGGCTTAGGGTATTTACGTGTTACTGCACGAAAACCTCCACGCCATACTCCTCCCTAACGAACCTAAGCACACCCTCCTCACTAACGCTCAGCGGGCCCGGCTTCATTAACTTCAAGCTCGTTGCAGCGGCAGTAAACACTGCGGCTTCGGCGGGCTCCAGTCCCTTAAGCTTGGAGTGGACGTACGCTGCAGTAGCTGTGTCACCCCTGCCCGTCCTGCCCTTAATCTCCTTAACCTTGAAGGGAGCTGAGAATATGCCGCGCCCCTTAACACCTATGAATATTCCCCATGCCGTGGTGAGGAGAACCTCCCTAAACCCAATACTGTGTAAGAAGTCTATGATGTCCTCAGGCTCTGTTAACCCCGTGAGTAGCTTGCCCTCCTTATCGTCTAACTTAAGCACCGATATGCTTGGCGCGGCCTCTTCCTTCCATCCCCAATCAACGTACTCAACCCTACCCCCAGCGATCCTTCGAGTAAAGCCCTGAACGTCCAGCACCACAGGGGCGACCTCTGCTGCCTTCCTAACGAATTCTAAGCTGAAGTCCTCCGTACTCAGAGGGCCTAGGTAAACATACTTAGTTCTCGCCTCACGACACAGCCTGAGGTCATCGAGGGTGAAGGGCTCACCACGAGACAACACCTCAATCTCCCTGCCCGAGGGCTTATAGAGCAACTTACTCTTCATCGTTGACCTAGCCGGAATGTTGATAACCTCAACCCCAAGCCCACGGAGACCCTCAAGAATATCCGCATCCTCCCCCGCCACTTTCGTCACTACCCGCACCTTATCACCGAGCCTAGCCAGCGCAGCACTGAAGTAGTAAGGCGGGCCAGCAATAATTTCACGCACCTTACCGTCAGGGAAAACCTCCCACTCACGCGTTACGTACCCGAACGCACACACGTCTAACGTGGTTAGGCGGGCCAATGAGTGTCCCCCACGAAACCTTAAACTATGAAGATAAAAATAAAATCAGTCTCAGCCTAAGCAACCAGCGATCGAAAATATAATCTTAACTAAGCACATGACCCTGTAAAACCTTGCATGGTACCAGCAATACCTTACATCTGACACGGGCTTCAGGGGTCACGGAGCACAGAGTTCCTCACTCATCTCCCTAAGTAGGGCATTACTCACCTCATCAGTAACCATGTCCACAACAGATCCAGGCAGGTTCCTGAAGTTAGACTCAACGGTTTCCCTAACGAATCGTGCAACTTCTTTGGCGTCGCAACCACATAGCTTAGCAATCCCTCCATACCTTTGAATAGCCTTAACTCTAACGAACATGTAAAACCCAGGCACTGCGGTTCTCAACACCATGCCCGTGACCCTCACCCCTAACATTACGTTAATACCTTCCCGAACACTACTGTCATGGTATTGTAGTTTTGTAGGTATTAAATTCTTTTTACCGTAAACGGGATTACAGGATATATGGGATCCTATATTAACCCTAGCATGTGTTAGCTTATAGGATTGTCATTAAGAGGACTTTACATGTACCTTAGATACAGTACGTGTAATGTAAAATTTTTATGTTTACTATAAATTAACAAAATTTATCTAGCATGCCACCGGAAAATTTTAAATAATCCTGAGCCAAGCCACCTATAGTGAGTGATGATATTGCCGTGAGCTGAGTGCCCGGGATGAAGAGCCGTG
>WAOL01000042.1 GCA_015521295.1 Desulfurococcales archaeon | reverse complement strand
GGCATTAGCAGGGGCTCGTTTAGATAGAACTTATTGATTAGATCCTCAACCCAGTACATTGAGTGCTTTAAGCAGAGCTCCAATACGTCGATGTGCTCCTCCTTGAGGCCGTGTTTCTTGAACCAGTCTTTGTTCTTTAACGCGCCCATCGGGACGAAGAACATCGGGACGATTAAGCTCCTGTATGGCCTGAGACGATCTAGGAGTTCTGCCGTAGCAACCACATCATCAGGGGTCTCCTCCGGCAGACCTAGGATTATTGTTGCTGCCGGTATTATGTAGTTCTCGTGCATTATTCGGAAGGCGTCCTCAACGACCTCAGGCCACTTCTCCGGCGGGTAGGGCGCTGACTTTGCCGGCATTATTATCTTGGCGAGCCTAACGCTGCCTGTCTCTATGCCTACCTCCACCCCTATGTACCTCTGTTTAGGTATTATCATGTCCTGCATTAGCTTAGTTACGAGCTTGTGCTTTTCCTCTGCATATTTTATCGCTGCTAGGCTTAGGTGCGCCCACGATATGGTGCCGGGCGTTGCCTTAAGTACGGCCTCATGCAGTCTGAGCAGGGGTTCCGGCCTCGGTTTAACGCCGTCGGCATGGTAGAGGAAAACGTCCTCACTATGGAGTATGGTGTTCTTGATGCCTGCACGTGCATTAACCTCAATCTCCTTAAGTATGTGGTCTATTGGGAGGAACCTGAGGGGCCTCAACGTTACTGAACAGAACTTGCAGCCCCTGGGACACCCCCTCATTATCTCTATTAACCCGTTTACGCTCGCGCCCTTAATGACTGGGATCTGCTCCACTGAGGGAGTGTCGGCAGGCCCCACATACACGTAGTCCGGTAAAGGCTCGTTGTTTAGTGCTGCCTTAACGACGTCCGTGATCACTAGCTCTGCCTCCCCATCGATAACGCAGTCCACGCCCCATCTCTTCCACTCCTCTAAAGCCCATAACCACTGCCACGCTGCAGGACCACCAACTATTATCTTGACCCCACGTCTCTTAGCCTCCCTAACTGCCGGTGACTCCATGAATTTCCGGAAGGACTTCCTATTGACTGGCTCCTGGCCTGTCATGACCCACCATTCAGAGCTTGGAGGGCCATAGGCGAAGAAGTCGTGGTGCCCTATTAGTAACGCTTTCATGGTGTCTAAGTGCTTATGTATGTGGTCCGGATCGACTACGGCCGCATCATACCCAGCATCCTGAAGAACAGCCTCAACCTTCCTGAGCCCATAGGGCGCCTCCACGGGTCTACCTAAGCTATCCACCTTAGGCTTAGGTGCGGCCAACCACATCCATAAGCGTTCCGGCATCCCTATGGCTGGCCCTGTAGCCATGAATCCCAGGAACTCCTTACCATGGTGGTTGCTCATCATTGTTCTGTCGGACGTGATTACTATTTCGAAACCCCTGCGTGAGCCCATTACTTATCACCTCCCTTGCTAGGGTGAATAAATGCTATGTTCCCGTAACCTGCGTTATCCAGTGCTTGAATGAAGTCACCGCAAAGACCAGCTACGATTACGTCCGGATTGCCTAACCTGCTAATTAGTCTCAGTAAGTCCTTGGGTTTCGACCCGGAGTACCTTATACTTATGCTTAAACCTATGTTCTCCTGTATGACGCTCTTAACCACCTCGAAGTATTCTGGCCTACCCAGCGGTGATATAACGTATAGGAGTGTCCTGTGCTTGCCTTCTCTCACCGTTCTCTTCGCTACCTCATTAGCAAGCATTGTGGCGCCTGCTGGGCTCACACCATCACAGACAACCAGCACTATTCCCTTGCTATCTTCCTCTATCCCTAACCTCGATTTAGTTAGTACCTGCTGACTCACCATCACTCACACCTCCTCTAACTTAGTGAGGAGTGAGTGTAACTCACTCTCAAGCATGCGCACAGCGTTCAATATGTCCTCATCCTCGAACTCGTCCGCTACGGACTTCAGGTACGCGCGTATCTCGCTTAGATGATCACGAATTAAGGCAATCACGCCCTCAGCTCTCACCCGGAATAGGTGCTTCCTGCCGCGAACCCTTATCCTCTCGATTAAGTACTTCTCCTCCAGCAACCTCAGTGCTGAGGAGAGATGGCTCTTAGCATATCCCGTCGCCTCAACAAGCTCGTTCAGTGCTAGGGGCTTTCTCTCGCGTATTAGGGTGGAGAGTACTAGAGCGGCGGCGAACGGCAGTCTAAGCATCGTGAACAGGTTAATCAGTGGATCCATCCATTCTCCCCCATGTTCAGTATATTCCGAACATTCCGTATAAACATTACTGCAAGTAATTATTAGATCCCGGTAATCAAGCCATCTAATACCCGCATCCAGCGAACCGTAAGACCTAATTACTTATTCTCAAGTGAAGGTGCGGGCATTGACAGGAATGATGCTAACGATTGCTGCCGCCATCGCAGCCCTAGTATCGCTCGTGATATCACTTGGGTATCACATCCTAATATACATTAAAGCCAAGAACAGTAAGAGCTCATGGATAGTTAGCCCTAGGATAGGTAATCGAGCCAGTGGAGACGATGGCAGTAAAGTAAGGATAACCATAATAGTTCCGACAAAGAATGAGCCCCTTGACCTGCTTGTCGAAGCAACTAAAGTACGTGCCCAAGCACTAATGTCTGCGAAGCACTGCTCGGGTAATGTCCTCATAGTCTCAGATGATAATGAGGATTACGTAAGGAAGCTACGTGACGCGCTACGTGATGAGATTAGTTCTGGTGTTGTTAGGATTCTGAGGAGAGAGAAGCCCATAGGAGGTAGGAGCGGTGCGTTGGATTATGGGGCTAAGATTGCTAATGGCGAGTACGTGATGATACTTGATTCAGACTCCAAAGTAACGGCGGAGACCCTCGATAACATATGTGTTGTGGCATCCAAACTTAAGCCGCCAGCAATAATAGCTCCTTGGAAAGGATACGCTAAAGAGCCGGGCCGCGTTTCTGAGGCAATGATCTTCAGTACTGACACAGTATCGCATCTCCTCTACAGGATGAGGGGTAGGGCAGGATTTTTTGTTTTCCCGCTTGGTTCAGGGACAGCCATACGGAAGGACGTGCTTGAGGAGGTAGGGTACTGGGGTCCTAACATTATTCAGGACGACATATGGTTAGGCACTAAGCTAGCGTTAAAGGGGTACTTCCCCGTCGTGCTTGAAAAGGGAGAAACCGAGGTGCTTGTGCCGTCGAAGTTCCGCGCTCTAAGGATCCAGCAGAGCCGCTGGGCGTACGGAGCTTCCGAAGTTCTGTCAAGAACTCTTCACAGCATCATGACCCGCGCCAAGATGAGCTTAGGAAAAAAGCTCGAGATGATTCTCTACATGTTTCAACCCGCATTGACGCTCCTCATTCTAATAGCTATCCTCTTAGCCTTCGCGGCTGCCGCACTTGAGCCGGGCTGGAGTTTCTGGAGGGCACTACATAGTCCTGCCTTAGTCACTATTGCTTTAATTGCCGAGGCCGTAATCATTGCTTACGTTGTGTTGCAACTAAAGCTTTCAGATAAGACGGGCTGGATGACTGATGAGGCAAGCCTTTGGAAGTCATTAGTGCAGTTAGGTAGGGCGGCGGCGATGCTAGGCGTGCTAATACCTGTTATGGGATTTTACTCGCTACGCGGACTGCTTAGGCTGAGGTACAGGTACATAATAACGCCTAAGCGGGGGTCTAGCGTGAGACGTGACTGGCTACCTTATGTTATGCTTGCGGCATCGGCCGCAGGAACGGTTCTCGCCTTACTTAATTGCAATATAGTGTCCCTCGCCATACTCCTCCCGTTCCTAATCGTCTCAGCTTACTCTTCTGTAAGGATAGAGTAACCTAACCCGCATGCTAAATAGTTTAACCTCGACTGTAATCCTACTTAGGGGATTAATATTATGGAGTATGTGTTCACGGAGAAAGCCCCTAAGCCAGTTGGTCCATATTCGCAAGGTGTGAGGGTAGGTGCATGGTTATTCATATCAGGTCAGATACCAATTGACCCTGCTACCGGTCAGATCATTAGGGATGACTTCAAGAGAGCGTCGAGGCAGGTCCTCGAGAATATTAAGGCCATAGTTGAGGCTGCGGGCGGAACCCTGGAGAACATTGCGAAGGTAACAGTGTATATGAGGGACATCAGCAAATTCGGTGAGTTTAATGAAGTGTATAGTGAGTACTTCAGCAAGCATAAGCCGGCACGTGCCGTAGTGGGTGTCAGTAGGTTGCCTAAGGATGTGGAGCTGGAGGCTGAAGCAATAGCGTACCTAGGGAAGTAAAGTGAAACCTGAAACCTAATAGCACGGAAGTTTTTCGCTTAACCGCATCACTTCCTATAGCGGGAGGTTATTACATCATTAAGCGCGTAAAGTAACTTACGGTACAACTCAACGGCTTTCCTAACCTCAATAACCTCGACGTACTCGTCGGGCTTATGCGCCATGGACTCGTCGCCGGGCCCTAGACCCAGTCCGCTGACGCCCAGTACGCCGGAAACGTACGCTAGGTCAGTGCTGAACCTCCAAACGTACTTCGTCGCGTACTGGTAGCTCTTCTTTAGGGCTCCCAGCACCTCCTTAATCATTAGCCTGTCCTTGTTCAGCCATGCTGGGAAGAACTCACACACCTTCAGATCCACGCCAGTCCAGGTTCTAATAGTCTCCTCCCTTAACCTCGGCTGACATGAGACGGCGTCGCCAGTCTTCAGCAACTCCTTGCAAACTTCATCGTAGAATGCCACCACATCCTCAGGGCTACGAGACACGATAACCCTGTGATCGAGGGTCAAAACACACTGATCAGGTATTTGAGGCACGTCCTCCGGCGAGCACGTAATTATGGACGGAGTTAACGTTTCCTTACCTAGGACGGAGTGCTCAGGGAGTCTCTGGGCCGCATTCGTTGCGAGTATAGCGAATTCCGACGCACCAAGCAGGGCATTTACACCTTCTTCAGGCATTGATGCATGCGCCGACCTACCGCATATCCTAACGTCAATTACTGCCCTGCCCCTATGACCCACACCGAGGTTCAGGCTTGTTGCCTCCCCAGTTATGGCTACCTCAAACCTAGTGTTCCTGAACACTGCGCTTAGGGTACGCGCTATGGATACACCCTCCGCAGTCTCCTCATGCACCGTGTACACTACATAGAGATCCAAATCAATTTCCCTGAGGCCCGCCAGCGCCGATACTTGTGACGCTATGCCACCCTTCATGTCGGCCGCTCCTCTGCCGTAAAGCCTCCCATCTATGACCTTAGCGGCGAACGGATCAACGTGCCACTGCTCCAGATTCCCTGGATCAACGGTGTCTAAGTGACCCTCGATGAGCACCGGGCCGAAACCCCCACCACGTAATCTGGCAACAACGTTACCGACATCATCTATGAACGCCTCATCAACCCCAGCATCCAGTAGGAAATCCTTGACGAGCCCAGCAACGTCACCCTCAGCTCCTGAGGGGCTAGGAGTTCTGACCAGTTCCCTGAGCAAGTTAACCACATCTAGCTCTGACATCTTTTAACTCACCTAAGCCATTATGGGTAACCCTCCCTCAAAAACTTCAGTGTACTGTGCAGTCTTTCCTTCTCGCTGTATCTTATCTACGTAATTTACTATACTGCTGTAAAAACTTTAACATATTTTACAACATTTAACAACCTAACTTTCAAATAGTTAGGTTACATATGGTAATACTTTATGACACATGATACTACGTGGTGATGGAGTGCTTGATAAATACAACTAGAGCGCTGAGAAGCGATACTATGAACAGCAGTAAGTTGCGAATAAATATGAGATCTGTTGCGCCTGGGATGTATATGGTACTTGACCTTCTAGCAAGAAGCAAGTACGGTATGACGCTTCCTGAGCTTGCTAGTAAAAGCCCTAACAAAGCTGCTGAAGTACTTCAGGAGCTCTACCCTGGGATTCCGAAGGTACTCATAGATTCGTTAATTGCCTCAGTAAATGAGAATGAGAGAGCGACTAGGGGGAGGGGCAACGTAGCTTAGGCCCTCCCCCGGCCCCTGTCACCGAGTCGCTAATTTTAGGCGGTTTGTGGAACGGGTTCTTAGGAAGTGTAAGCGTGCATTAATGTAATTATTAAGGTTATATCCAATGTAGTACTCGGGTTATCAGTCTTGAGTACGTGTCCCTTCAGAATCATTAAGGGAGACATAACTAAAGTTAAGGTCGACGCTATAGTCAATCCGGCTAACTCATGGATGATTATGGGCGGAGGCGTGGCTGGCGCCATAAGACGTGCTGGGGGACAAATAATAGAGTCTGAAGCGCGTAAGTACGCGCCAGTACCTGTTGGTAGGGCAGTAGTAACTGGCGCAGGCAAGTTGCCCTGTAAGTACGTCATTCACGCACCAACAATGGAGAGGCCAGCCATGCGCACAACCATAGACAAGGTTAGAGCTGCTGTTCGAGCAGCATTAAGAGCGGCAGATGATGCCCGCATCAAGTCAATAGCTTTCCCAGGCATGGGCACCGGGGTAGGCGGGCTCAACCCCCGTGAAGCAGCCTTAGCGATGGTTGAGACGATAGCCGAGGAATTACAGAGGCTTAGTAACGTGAACGAAGTTCTTCTCGTAGCCTTTAACGAAGAGCTCTACCATGCCTTCATGGAAGCTGTTCTTAAAGTTATTAAGGAGTGCAAAGATGTTTTGAGGCGGTAGTAGTGGACCTCCTTCATCACACTAATATCTCCTAAACTTCACTTCAGATTCATTAACACTATAGATTCATTAACACTATCTTATTGTGTTTATAAGTTGAAAAAATAAACTATTAAATTAATGTACTGTATTTAAGAAACAAAAAATTTTTACCTTGTCTAACAGGAAGTACCTTTTAGGAGATATAAGAGAATAGAAGTAGAGGTAGTGGTTAGAAATGGCAATAAAGCTCTCGAAGACGGCTAGCGACCTCCTACGAGAGATCATGGACAGAGTAGCTTCTGCGAGAGATGAGGTAGTTACCGCTAGAGTTATTATTTGTGGTGAGCCTGGTCAATGCATGTTGGTGGAGCTAGCACCATGCGGAGAACCCGATCAAATATGTGTTGGTTTCAGATATGGTGGGGTCTTGACAGGAGAGAGGATGCGTAAACTACGGGAGTTCCTATTCCTCGAGTTTGACCTGGTACCTAAGATAATTAACTGTAGCCAATGGGTTCGCGGTACTAAGGATGAGATGCTGACTGTGCTTAAGACCGTTGCTGAGAAGTTCCTTACAAGCACAGATTACGAGGCAGGCGCAGTCGCTGACATTAGGCAGGGCCGCAGGGGGAGCCTCATATATATTCTAGGAACTGATAGGAAGATACGGAGATACGTTGTCAAGGGTCTAGTTGAGCAGTTAAGGCTGAAGAAGAAGTTTCTGAAGAAATTCCTGGAGCTTAGACTCACCGGAGGTAAGACAGTGACGTTACCTTTAAGCGATAGTGAGGAACCTTTAGTAAAAGCCATTGTTGAAGGAGAGTTCCTGACGTAACATGTAGCTTGCGGGAACCTAAGCGGGAAAAACTTACTTCCTTGTGAACGCAATAACCACACCTAAGATGAAGCCAATGGTTATCGGCGCCACGGTCATTATGCCGAAGGTTGCTAGGATTCCTTGAATCACGGGCCATAGTTTCACCGCTTCCGTTCCGAGCTTCGTAAGGAATTCATTAACGTTACCGCCTATGCTCCACACCGAGAGTACTGACCCGAGAACTATTATCGCTATCAGCGCAAGTATGTACTTCACTACTTTAGCTGAGTAGTAGCCAAGGGCGAAACCCAGGAAGAACTGAATGAGTATGACTATCAGTGCTTTAGGATTCGTGAGTAGCTTCGTTACGAGTTCATTGACTACGCCCTGAGTGCTAGTCCCTGTAGCTGTGGTTGAGGTGTTACTTGCGGCCATTAGGGTAGCTGAGGTTAGGATGAGGAGTATCGCTGTCAACACGCCGATCGCGACTATCCTTAGCCTGTGGTTACCGATCATTAATTACCACCGTGATTATCTGTGGGTTTTTGACTATTTAACGTAGTATGCTCACTCCTGAATATGCTTTAACCTCATGGTGTTACTCTGCAGTAGCAGGGCTAGGGCTTCTCTCCTTAACGACTCATCTTCCTTGAAGATTCCCCGAACCTCCATGGTTGTTAGGTACATGGATTCCTCAACACCCCTTACTAGGGCACATGTGTGCATGGCATCTATGAGCACTATTAGTCCCCTAGGCTTTAGCCCCTCGTAAAGGAAGTCCGCAACCTGCCTTGTGAGTCTCTCCTGAACCTGTAGCCTCTTAGCGAAAGTGTCCACGATCCTGGCGAATTTGCTGAATCCCAGTATTACTCCGTCTGGCACGTAAGCAATGTGTGCATACCCGAAGAATGGGAGGAGGTGATGCTCACATATTGAACGCACCGGTATATCCCTCACCACTACCACACCGTTTTTTAATCCTGCGTTAGTTGCTGTGAAGGTCTTCAGGTGCGTGGTCGGGTCTTCCCTGTACCCTGCCGAGAGCTCCCCTAACCACATCCTAGCGACCCTTGCCGGCGTTTCCTTAAGGCCCTCACGGTTAGGATCCTCACCAATGAGCAGCAGGAATTCACGAACTAACTCCTCAAGCTTCCTTACCTTCCCGTCCACCACGACTCGCCGCCTCCAACGCTATGGTCACATCCGCATTAAAGCGCTCCTTAATTACGCGTTCTGCCTCAGCTATTAAGTCATTAACCTCGTCCACCCTCGTGCCTGGAGGAACCCTTATGACCACATCCCCGTGTAGTGTAGCATCGTCCACCATCCTCAGCCTCATCCTCACCGGTTCCAGCCCTAGATCCCTCAGCGTGCGTGTGATTTCCTGTACCGTAGATTGCGGAGGCGCGGTGTCACCAACTATCTTAATCACGTCACAAGTGATTGATGCTAGTTCGTAGAATATGTATGCGGCAAGAACCCACGCGCCAGCGTAGTCAATAATGTAGGAGTACAACGCGCCAGCTACTGAAGAAGCTATGACGACGCCACTCTCTATTAATTCGCTAACCGTGAATACTGAGTACGGTAAGAACGCCTTCCCCCACCGTCTAGAGAGGGTTATGACTACCGAGTACGTTGCGAAGCCCAGCACCGCAAGTATTGGCGCGTTTATTGAGACGCTGTAAGGCTTAGGACTCATGAGTTCAGTGACAGCTATTCCGGCCACGAATGAGTACGACATTAGCGTGAGTATCGTGCCGCCGTACGTTAATCTCCTATGTCCATAATGATGGTCCTCATCGGGAGGCCTCAAGCTCCTCATGAAGTACGTTATTGTGGCTGCTAACGCCACTAGGTTAGCGATTGATGTCAACGCGTCAACCAGTAACGACTTAGAACCGTAAACAATACCACCAACTATCTTGAACGCCGCAGCTAGCGCTGAGAGGCTGAAGAGCACGGTCAGTCTGAGATTCCCGCTAGTCACTCTGCATCCTTCGTGATTGTTGCGTGAGGGCTTTATGATTTATGGGAGAGGTGAGGGTGGGGTTAGGAAGCCACGAGGGTAACGGTCTTCAGTACGCCTGGCAGTCTCCTTATCTTAGTTATTACTTTATCTAATTTCTTTATTGATGGTGCCTCTATCACAGCAACTATGTCGAACTCACCGAACACTAAGTCGGTGTATACCTTGACATCGCCGTCAATTTCCCTGACCTTCTCCGCTACTTCGTGATCAGACCCTATTTCCACGACCATCAGCACATATGCTTTGATGCCTTTCTCTTCCTCGCTCAAGTGTGGGAACACCTCGGTATTAGTGTGTCCAGTGATATTTAAATTTATTTTTCAGTCTCCAAGTAATTGTTAATTAATGATTATGAGAGCCACATTAATGTTTGAATAGTAATTTTAGGGTTCACGTTAAATCCTAACGTTTTTTCCTAGGATCGATGAGAGCCGCTTCTTTAGTTCCGAAGCCCATGCACTGACCTTTATTGATGATGGGTCAGGTATTGAGTCGGGGTCGAGGGGCCTTAAGTCGAGGACGGGGGTTCCGTTGAAGAGGTCGAGGCCCCTTACCTTAAGGAGTCTTCCATCACGCCCTAGGAATTCAACGATATCTATCGCTATTGGGTTGGGGCGGTCAGGAGAGTCCGTGGCGAAGACCCCAACTAGAGGTAGTTCCTTTAGTGGAACGCCGAAGCGGGCAAGCAACCTTGGCTTGACCCTAAGCACCTTCCTATGCCACGGCACTGCCCTGTGAAGCCATGCAATAATTATTAGGTGAGAGAAACCGTCTATTCCCTCCAGCCCTGGTTCGTATTCCGGCAGTATTTCTATGATTCCCTCGACGCCTCCACTTATCCATGCGTTTCGAACTTCATCGTCACTCGCGTTAATGCGTACGTACCCTATGGGTTCTATCTCTATTGGGATTTCCCAATTGCGTTTCAGCGTAACCACCCTAGAGATTGAGTCCCTAAGTCATTCATTAATGCTTTCTGCATATGCCCTAACTACCGTAAATGAAACCAGTACCATTGATTCAGAAATCTTGATTTCCCCAGCAGGCATAGTTTGCTGGGTGCCCAGTACGTACGGGGGACACGCTAAGGTGGTGTTCTTGTTTAAGCCACATAGGGTCGCACGTGAAGTGCTGATTAACGCGGGATTCACCGTTAAGTACTACCGCGGTAGGGACGCCCTAACCGACAAGGAGTGGATGACGAGCGAGCTTAAGGATGCAGACGTTGTCGTCGTCACACCGTACCAAGCGGTTGACGAGTCACTGCTCAGGGCAGCCCCTAAGTTAAGGTTACTCATGATTCACGGATCCGGGTATGACCGCCTCGACTTTAAGGCCTTAAGTAAGCGTTGCGTGTGCGTGGCTAACGCGCCTGATTACGTTGCGGACGCGGTCGCTGAGCACGCGCTGGCGCTAACCCTCGCAGCTCTCAGGAACGTAGTTACGGGGGACAAGTACGTCAGGTCTGGTGAGTGGCGTGAGGGCGCAGCTCCCCGTAAGTTTTTAGGTCTTCAGCTTGCTGGAAGGAAAGTCGGGATAGTAGGGCTTGGAAGAGTAGGTGCTAGGGCAGCAGCCCTGTTCAAGGCCGTGGGTGCTTCAGTAACGTACTGGAGTCGGAGGAGGAAAATTGAGGTTGAGCACGCCTTAGGAATAAGGTTCGAGGGTCTAGAGGAACTTCTCTCAACTAGTGACGTGGTCGTGATTTCCGTCGCGCTAACACCTGAGACAAGAGGCCTTATCGGACGTAGAGAACTGAGCCTTATGAAGGAGGGAGCTCTGCTAGTTAACGTTGCCAGGGGCGAGGTCATAGACATGGACGCGTTAATCGAAGCCCTTCAGGAAGGGCGAATTAAGGCAGCGCTAGACGTGTTCCCTGAGGAACCCCTCCCGAAGGATCACCCATTAACGAAGGTAAGCAACGTGATATTCACGCCTCATGTAGCTGGTTATACCTTAGAGTCCGTCATATATACTGGGAGGTACGTTGCTGAAGCCATAATAGGGTACTTCATCGAGAGGCGGGTACCTCCGACCGCCCTTAATGCTGAGAAATGTGTTGAGTGCTTGAAGAAGCATTACAGTAAACAATAACGCGTCACCCCTCAAGTGAAGAAGTATAAGGCTAACGCCACAGCAAATAACGCGACCCACTCTCCCGGCGCACCCCTGAGTATTTTGAAGCCGTCAAGTGGCGGTATTGGGAGGAGGTTAAAGAACGCTATCCACGCGTTAACGCTCCCCACAGCCAATGCGTAGTAATGCCAAGGGAAGGGTAGTGCAGTTGACACTATCAGGGTTATAATGGCCACGGCTATGTTCGCTAGGGGACCAGCCTCGGCAACGCGTATCTCGGCCTTGGGGTTACTGATAGGGTACAACGCCATTATGTAGACAGCTCCCGGAGCCGCGAACACGAACGTCCTTCCAAGAAACTTAGTTGAGAAGAGAGCTAATGCCAAGGCCAACGCCAAGCCAGCGTACCACGCCCTATACTTAGCGTAGAGCCCATACCTCCTAGCTACCTGCCTGTGCGAGAGTTCATGAGCTATGAATGCTGTCGCTACCGCGACACCCGCAACGGCTAAGCCTATTAAGCTCCCTGCAAGGATTGAGGCTGCTCCGAACGCTATGGTTAGGACAGCCCACGAGATCATTAAGTCAATAACTTCCCGTGAGTCCACTCTCCTTCTCTTGGGCGGCTGGATCACTACCCACCCGTACCCGTATCCTCCGCTTCCGTAGTATCCCAACGCCGTGTACACCCGGTTAAACTGGGTTGAAGGGTTAAAAGTTAGGCGCTACGTACCTGCATTACTTAACGCTTCCTGTCGTTCCTTACTAAGTAGGTCTATTGCGACAGGCTCCTTCACGTGTAAGTCCAGCTGTGGGAACGGTATCTCGATCCCGGCTTCATCTAGCGTTGCTTTCACCTTAGCCACTAACTCCATGTATGTCTCGAACCACATGCTCGTCGGTACCCAGCACCTCAGCTTAAGCACTATCGCTGAGTCAGAGTAGTCCACTACGTACACCTTGGGGGGTGGGTACACTAGGACTAGCGGGTGTTCCTCAAGCATCCTGCGTAGGGCTTCCCTGGCTTTTTCTATGTCTGACTTGTAGGAGATACCTATCGGTATGTCTACCCTCCTAGCGACGCTTTTGCTGTAGTTACTTATGTCCGAATTCATTAGTTTCTCGTTAGGTATCCTGACTAGGACACCGTCCCAGGTTCTTATCTTGGTTGATACCATTGAGATGTCTTCCACCCTCCCAATGTAGTCTAGAACCTTGATCGGATCCCCTATCTTGAACGGTCTCTCAACGTACAGTAATAGCCCGCTGAAGAAGTTCGCGAAGACTGTCTGGGCTGCGAAGCCTATAACTAAGCTTGCGAAGCCGCCCACCATTAGTAACCCTGTTAGCTGTATGCCGAATGGTGAGAGGGCCGCCACAACACCAACCAGTATTATGCCGTAGACCACGACCTTTTCTATACCCACGTAAACGTGCGGGGGCACCTTAGGCCTTAAGGATCTTCTGAGCCAGTACCTCGCTAGAATCGCTATAGCTACTGTAACACCTAAGGCAGCAGCTACCCCAACGTAAAGAAGTATCTGCTTCTCGAGCGCCGGCAGGGACTCGAACATCGTGCCTAGCCTCTGAATCGCGTCCTGCGGGAACATCTTAGGGTCCCTCCATGAACTCCATGTGGAAATACTTTGCGACGTTATGATCGACTAGGCCGCGAACCTCCCTCAGGCCCTCGACAGGTGGTTGTCCCTCAACATTACTGACATACATAACATTATCCCGCACTGACCCCCTCATAGTGCCGTAGAATACTGAGAGACGCTGCCCCTCCCTCACGTATAACTTCAACGTGCTTAACCTAGCATAGATCCCCTTCACCACCTCCGGTGTCGGGGACTTAACCACGACCTTGACCAAACCCTCAGCACGGTCCCACGCATCGGGGTTCGAAACAACCGTGGATTTAAACCACCTGCAAATCACGCCTTCATAAG
>WAOL01000041.1 GCA_015521295.1 Desulfurococcales archaeon | reverse complement strand
GGAGCTAGTCAGGGCGAGAGGCCATAAATTCAGTGTGGAAGCCTTACCTGTGATTGTAGTGGACAACATAGAGAGCGTGAGTAGCACCGCTGAAGCTAAGAAAGTGCTACAGAACCTAGGTCTTTGGGAGGATGTTGAAAGGGCCGCAACAAGGAAGCGAGTGAGGAGCGGGAAAGGCAAGATGAGAGGGAGGAGATATAAAGTTCCCAAATCCTTGCTCATAGTCGTGTCGAGCCATAATGTCCCTGCAGTAAAGGCCTTCAGGAATCTGCCTGGCGTGGACGTAATTTCTGCCGACAACCTAAGCGTACTACACCTCGCGCCCGGCGGTGTTCCAGGTAGGTTAACCGTGTACAGCCTTTCAGCCTTATCAAAAATAGGAGAGAAGTTTGAGGTGATTTCAGCATGAGGGATCCAGCCACTGTGATAAAGAGGATTGTGGCTACTGAAAAGGCCTTGAATTACATCGAGACCGCCAATACCTTAACTTTCATAGTTGACTTAAAGGCTACCAAACACGACATTAAGAGGGCGGTCGAGGAACTCTTCGACGTTAAGGTTGAAAAAGTCCGTACGCTAATCACTCCTAAGGGCGAGAAGAAAGCTTACGTCAGACTCGCCCCAGAGTACAAGGCCAGCGAGGTAGCAACTCGCCTAGGCATAATCTAATCCAGGATAGGGGTGTGACCCATGGGTAAGAGGATAAGGCAACAAAGAGCTGGCCGTGGGGGTCAACAGTTCAGGAACAGAGGTCACTTAAGGGTAGCGCCAGCTAAGTACCCACCATTAAGCGACGTCACGTTAACAGGCGTCGTAACTGAGTTGGTTCACGACCCCGGTAGGTGGGTACCCCTAGCCCACATAGAGCTAGAGGATGGCACAGAGTATTACGTACCTGCAGCGGAGGGTATGTATGTAGGTCAGAAAGTAGCTATCGGGCCAGACGCACCAATAGCCGTAGGGAACACGCTTCCTTTAGGTAAGATCCCCGAGGGTACGAAGGTCTACAACATAGAGTTAAGGCCGGGAGATGGCGGCAAATTAGCGAGGCAATCAGGCAGTTATGCCATAATCTTAGGTAGGTCCGGAAGGTACACGATAGTTCAGTTACCTAGCGGGAGGCAGAAGAACATACTCAGCACAGCCAGGGCTACTATAGGTATCCCTGCAGGCGCTGGACGCACTGAGAAGCCTCTGCTGAAAGCCGGGCTAGCGTACTATAAGTGGAAGCCCAAAGCACACATCTGGCCTAAAGTGCGTGGAGTTGCTATGAACGCCGTCAGCCACAAGTTCGGTGGTGGTTCGCACCAGAGTGTGTCAATACCATCCACAGTGTCAAGGAACGCCCCACCTGGTAGGAAGGTAGGCCACATCGCCGCCAGAAGGACCGGTAGGAGAAAGAGGTAATTTTACGTTCTAATGCACTCACCGCCTAAACTTATCACCTGCGTTAGATTACTTAATTACTTATCACTAGTAGTGATGTTACTGTCGCAGTACCTCCTTAGAATTTCCTTTATTATTGAGGTACTTGACGCGATCTCAGGTCCCTCCCTTCTTGACATTCTCCTAACCTCAGCTTTTATGCCTCTTCGCTCAAGCTCTCTTTTTAGCAACTCCTCGTCCATAGGCTGATCCGGGCCCAAGAATATTATATCGGGTCTCACACGCTCTACAGGCTTAAGCAGGTCAGTGTCATCGCCTAGGAGTGCCTTATACACGTACTTTATAGAGGACACCACCTCTAGCCGCATGTCCTCAGGCATTATTGGAAGCCTTCCCTTGAACTTTTGGACGTTCCTATCCTTAGCGACCACGGCGTAAACTAATCCAAGTTTCCACGCTTCCCTTAGGAAGCGTATGTGGCCAGCATGTATTATGTCGAAGGTGCCGGCAACAAGTACTTTCTTGGGTCTCTCCCGAGTCCATGAGATGTTTATTAAACCCATAATTTTTAGGGCGTCAAGCAGTCCCTCAGCATACGATATGCATGCCAACGCGGTGGGCAGGTCGCCAACATTTAAGTAGTACTCAGCATCATCGCGGTACAACTTAGCTAAGTTCAGGACTTCTAGAGCTTTCGAATGGGGCCTCAGCGAATCGATGCTTATTTGCTCGAAGGCTTTAGAGACCATTCCTAGGTACGTCCTAATCCTAGATGCAAGTGTTTCCTCAAGGTTCTCTGCAGAATTCATCTTTTATCACCGTGAGCGCCTCCTCCTCCATAAAGTGGAGCTTAGGGGATACTAATATTAATGTGTGTGGACCCTCCCCCTCGTAGTTAAGAAGTTCCTTAAGCTCGCATGGGCATATGCGTTGCTTATGGGAACCCAGCGCAGAAACCGCGACTGCCTTACGGTCACCACTAATGACCCCTTCCTTCCTCATGCTCTCTAATTTAAATAGCAGCTTCACCGCCTCCGGTATGGTCATCATTACATTTTTCTCCATGTCCATCTCAAGCAATAGTATAGTATGGAGGTTCCGTGAGTCATTATCCTTGATGACGTCGTATGGATACTCTGAAATAATACCTTCCCGAGGGTATGTCAGCGTAACTGGCTTACCCATCTTGTATATCATCAGGCCAGCGAGCAGCAGAGCATTGGGTATGATCCCGGGTGCGGGCACAACTTCAAAGCTGTGTCCTCTGCTTTTCGCTTCTATAAGTAATGATACGTGAGTAGTTGCTAGCAGAGGGTTCCCTATAACTAGTAGCGCGACATCTCCGTGCTCAAGTTCCTCCATGATTTCAGAACTACGTTCTTCGAGCATGCTTCGAGTAGCTAGTACTACGTCGTCACGCCCAACTATCCTCTTAACCTCGTCTGCAGACCCAGGAAAGGAACTCGTGTAGACGTCTAGGTATACCTTACGTGCTTTCCCGATTTTCTCAAGCCCTCTTAACGTGATAAGATCTGGGCTTAACCCTAATCCTATTAGGTATAATTTACCCATTCTCTCACCAGCGTGAAACCGTCATAGGTTAGGTTGAATTCTTTGTTACCTTTCTTACTGCTGAAAACCTCGCAAACTAGATCCAGAGTTCTACGAATGAACCTTACTAAGTCTTCCCCATCCTGCGCTTTGAATATAGCATATACACCATCCTTATCTATAGCTACTTGCGCCCCTAACTTTACTAACCTGCTATACTGGTTATTCATAAACTCCCGTGCTAACACTCTATCCGGGTTAATCTTTACCTCTAGGCGCAACGGCTCCACAATATCTGCATACGGGATGTACATTATAAGTAAATTAACCTCACTTAGGGGCTCACACCCAGAGACTTTGAAGTGCAATACGATCTTTCTAGCGCATTCCTCATCTGCCATAGCGAATATAGTGGCTAAAGAATCACTACTAATTATTCCTTCCAAAGCACTCATGAATTCCATTAAATTCATTTTTCTTGAGTTCCGATCACTCATCTCTCTCAGTCACACCCTCCCACAGTACTTAGCGTAAACTAACCCCTTCGTCTTTAAATTGCGGTTCATCCCGAATTAATAAAAGCCTAATGTTTTAATTGTTCATGTATTGTTTACGCTTAGAAATACGCTGCTCAGGAGGGCGGTAGCCTTGAGAAACCTCGACTGGGTAGTTAGGAGGGCCGAAGAAATATCGACGGAACACAACTCTGTTATGAAGTTCCTAGAGGAGGCATTGATAACACTTGAGACCGAACGGAAAAACCGCAACGGACGGTGGATCGTTGAAGCACAACCAAACGCACCTTTCTTAATTGTTGGAGACCTTCATGGAGACTTGAGTACGTTAAGAGCTATACTCTCAAGGACGTCTCACGAAAAACTCGCTAAGGGTGAACTTACACTTGTCTTCCTTGGAGACTACGTAGATCGGGGGGATAATCAAATAGAGACGTTCTTAACTGTGTTGGTGCTTAAGGAAGAGTTTCCTGACTCTGTTGTCCTGCTTAGAGGTAATCACGAACCACCTGAGAACCTAAAACCTTATCCCCATGACTATCCCAGCGTTTTACGGTCTAGGTACGGGTATATTAGAGGCTTAGAAATTTACAATAAATCCCTAGAGATATTCGACAACCTTCCGTTAGTATTCATAGTTAGGAATCAATTCGCGGCACTTCACGGAGGCTTACCTACAGAGACCTTTAAAAAAGAGGTTAGCTTAGTAGAGTACTTCACGGGCAAATCACATGGCGAATACTTCAACGTCATGACTGAGATACTCTGGAATGACCCCATAGAATCTAACCACTACAGAATTCCATCCCCTAGAGGGGTTGGGTACCTATTTGGCAGACCCGTCACTGAGTGGTTTCTACATACATTCAGGTTCAACGCAGTCATTCGGGGTCATGAAGCTGTTGACAACGGCTTCAAGCTTAATCATGGAGGTAGAGTTGTTACTCTCTTCAGTAGGTTAGGTCCACCTTATTATAATAGCAGAGCCTCATACATGGTGGTTGATACCTCTATAGAGAGGTGGTGGACTAGAATCACTAACTTCATAGTTTCACTGTCATCGTAGCTTACCCGAGCTAAACACTTTATCTATTTTGATAAGTCTAAACTTAATATTTATAACTCTAGCAGACATAAGTCCCTAAGGTGAACGGAAATGTATAACATAGACAGTATGTTCGAGGTACCGCTAAGTGAAACCGATATTGAAGAATTGAAGACGGTACTTGAGGAAGTACGTAACCCTGTTAAGATAATAACATTTACTGCCGAAAACTGCAGATACTGTGGCAACACCATCGATCTAATAGAGCTCGTAGTTAAGGCAAGCCCCCGAAGAAACGGGAAACCCCTAATAACGCACGAGATCGTGAAGTACAGCAGGGACAAAAGGGAGGTCTTTGCGAAGTATGGTATAGATAGAGTACCAACAGTGATGTTGTTAGATGGTTACATAAGATATGTGGGTATGCCGGCAGGTGAGGAAATCAGAGGGTTTATTGAAACAATTATTAGAATAGGGACAGGTGACTCCGGCCTCAGTGAACGCACGAAATCAATACTCTCACAAATCTCTAAGAAAATGGTCATTGATGTTGTAGTGACCCCCACGTGTCCATACTGCCCGTACGCATCGTTACTATCAAACATGTTCGCGTACGAATCCTATCGTAGCGGCAAGAAATCTATAATAAGTAAGACCATAGAGGCTTACGAAAACCCTGACATCGCCGACATGTACAACGTAATGACGGTGCCCACCGTCGCTATAAATAGGTCCGTTGAATTCGTGGGTCCACCAACGGAAGATCAACTACTAGACAGAATACTTAAACACGCTAAGTACTGAAGAGAATCGGCAGGCAAGCTTAGGTTCGACATCTCACTATAATATTTTATAGGGAAAAGTTCCACTGCTTCCTCTTATGAGGTAGGCATCATATTTACTAGGATCTTAGGTGGGGGCTCACTCAGCCTTAAACTTCTCATACCATGCTTCATATACCTTAATGAGGTCCTTGTTGATACTTGGCTTTATGC
>WAOL01000040.1 GCA_015521295.1 Desulfurococcales archaeon | reverse complement strand
CCCGTTAACTGTTCTTTCAATCCTGGCAATGCATTCCCATGCACGCGAGTACGGTATCCCTAGGGCTTTGGATGCCTTAAGGAGCGACCCTAACCTCTTTATGAGAATCAGTAGTTTAGCCGATACGTCATCTAAGACAATCTCGCCTGTGTCCTCACAAATTATTTCGAGTTTTATCCTTGGTCTTAGTTTAGGTGCGTTCAATACCTTACTTGCACCAATCACTCCTTTTTCGAGAGCCTAATAACGTTCATACTTAAGCGGCTTTGAGGCGTTACTGTTATTACGTTCCTCTAAAGCATTACCTAACAGGTAATGGCGCGTGATGGATGTTGAGGACATCACTAGGGAGTTCTATGGAAGGTTATTCCTCTTACCTACTCTGCCTAAGCTCGTAGTGCTTTACGCGGCACTTCTAGTAGGCATAGGCGTGATTAACGCGTTACCTAACATCTCCTTATACAATATTGCGTTGTCCGTGGAGCAGTACGTTATCCTAGGCCTGACGTTAGTAATTGTCTTCGTGTTTCTCAGCGCGACTAAGGTGTTCACGCTTAAGCGGGTCATAGGGTTGTCGGCAGCGATGTTCATAGCCTCGCTACCAGCGGAACTCATTTTCTACAGGCTCACCGGGCTTAAGGGTACAGGCCTACTAGCCGGGACGGGCTTAGTGTACGTTGTGCTAAGTGCGTTCTACGGGGTTCTCATTTCATTAGTTATAGCCTCCGTACCGCCCTTCGCTGCCTTCTGGTTCGTTAACTCACTACTCGGTAAGGGTGTCAGCGAGTCCGTACTGGCGGCGGCTCTTATAACGGAGATGATTTCCCTTTTGGCGGGAATCGCTTATCTAGCGTACTTCGAGAAGCAGGGCAGGGCATCAGGGTATTCGCCGATGAGGATACTACGGGCTTTCCTGCGCACATGGTTTACGGGGGATCCTAAAGCGTTGGAGAGTGAGTTAGCCCGTAACGCGGTCACATCCGACCTACGTGTTAGGACGTTAGTCTTCTGGCGTGAGGGCGCGGAGCCCGTGATGCTTGTTTTCCCTTCACTTCACTACGGGCCTTTCCGCGATGTGGGTTCAGCTAGGTTCATCTACCATCTGGAGGAAGTGGTTGAGCCTTCATTCAAGCTCTTCACGTTCCACACTGCTGGCTCACATGAGCATAACCTCGTTTCATCTGATGACTCTAGGCTAATTGCTAAGCTTGTCGGTGAAACCCTACTTGCTGAGGTGCCGAGGAAGGTTGCTAAGTTACGGATGTGCCCACCGTACAGGGTAAGGTTAAGTGATGGATGGGAGTCATTCACGCTGAACGGTCCAACAGCGTTAATCCCCATAATAGTCAACAAGGCTAAAGGGAACGATGACTTGCCGTCCGAACTCTGGGATAGGTTAATCGAGGACGAGAGGTCACCGCCATTCACAGCAGTCGCAGACTCACATTCCTTTAAGGGCGATAAGGTCACGGACCTCAACGTGTTGGAACCCCTGATTAATGAGGTGCTGAACCGTTACTCATGCCGTGAGGGTGAGGACTTCCTAGTGGGGTATGGTGAGGCGATGCTAGACGGGTGGTGTAAGTGTGTATGTAACCAACGGGTCAAAGCCCTCACACTGAAGTTCGGCAACGCCAGGTACGCGCTAGTGTACGTTTACGGCAACAACATGGATGGCACCTACAGGTTCAAGCTAGAGGACGCTGTCAGAAAGTTAGGCGTTGACGATGCAGAAATAGTTACGCCAGATGACCACAGCTGTGCCGCGTCCTTCAAGGAAGCACCATACGATGTCGTGAGCGAGTGTCCCCCACTAACGGAGGCGGTAGTGAAGGCCGTTGAGGAAGCAATCAAGGCTGAGGTTCCGGCCACGTACAGCACGTACGACGTCATAGTGAGTGACGTTAAGTTCGTCGGGAACGGGATATTCGAGCTAACTAACCAGCTCGGCAAACTAGGAAGAAAAGCCGAGTACTTAATTCTGCTTCTCCTCCTAGTCAGTAATGCGGCACCGATCGTGGTCTACACATCGGTTCTTATGAAGTGATCCTCCTAGAATAACTCCCTCAGCACCCTAACTTAAATTAAAACACAGCAAACTATTGTCATGGAGACCCACGCTGGAGACCCTGAGAAGATCGCGGCTGTGATAGTAGTGACGTTACTCTCATGCTAGCATCAATAACTGTGGTCCATTACTTTTTAACAATGCTTAGAGGTAACACACGGAGGACAAGATCCTAACATCACATTAACTACTAGCAAGCCACCGCAAGTTAACTCACCCAGCACGGGAGGTGTTGGGTAATGTGGCACGTATATTAAATTATTTCTGGCTACAGCCATGGGTGAGGGCTCACTCATTAGTCAGCGATAGCCTTCCTAAAGGAGTCACTGCTTATGATATCCTCCATGCTGTGGTGGTGAATGGTTCCGTCGTAATACTGGGTAACCACACATTCAGGTATGCTATGTATGTTTGGGTTAGTGCGGGGGAGGCCAAAGGAACAGTTAGCTTAGGATAGTACACCTTAATGCTTCAAGCCTCATTCAAGACTATGACCATCACGGATGGTCAATTAACCTAACATACCGATCAGAAAGGAAAGTAAGCTCGTCGGTAGCGTGAGCCACCATTGCGTGCCCTTCCTAATGAGCAACTATCGAGTAACCATAGTAATGAGCACTGTCGGTCTAAACGATAATCACGTAATGTACTTCCTGCAGGTTTGTGGCCTGCCTACCTAGGCCTCACGAAGATTTTCTCCACAGGGCTTGTCCTGATACCTGTAGCGTGACTTGCACGCGCCATGGATCCCGTAACGCATTCAGCGAATGTTCGTCCTGACGTATGTGAAGCGGCAATAAATATTTCATATCTGGACGGTAATACTCACCTTAGGTGCAGTCATGAAGGGTAAGGAGCAAACCTTAATTAAGGATCCCCTCCACGGCTACATTAAGCTATATCCACATGAGAAATGCATTGTTGACTCACCACCCTTCCAAAGGTTAAGGAGGATAAAGCAACTATCAGCATCACACCTAGTCTACCCTGGCGCTGTCCACACCAGGTTTGCTCACAGCCTAGGCGTGATGTACGTTGCCGGCGTCTTTGCCGAGAACATGTACTCAAAGCTAGGCATAGGAGCTGACGAGGTTAGGAGGCTTAAGCTCATAGCCAGACTACTCGGTCTGCTTCACGACATAGGTCACGGACCGTACTCCCACACATTCGAGGATCACGTACTTATGAATTACGGCACGAACCACGAAGTGATTGGAGGGAGGATCGTTAAGGAAGTACCTGAACTGGCTGAATGCTTTGACACAATGATCGAGGACGAGGTGGGAATCTCAGCGGAGACCATGGGGAAGATGATCGAAGCACCCACCCTTGAAGTATGGCCACTAACCTCAGACATAGCCTCCGGCGTCACGGAGAGATCCCTATACTACATAATTAGGGGGGCGTATGCGTCCGACATAATAGACTACCTTCTAAGGGACTCGATGTTCACGGGCGCGAATTACGGCATAGGGCTTGATTGGAGAAGGCTCGCATACCACTCATCATTCATAGGTGACAGGGTGGTGCTAGATTACAAGGCCAAGGACGTACTCGATCACCTCCTCATAGCGAGGATATTCATGTTCAAGACCGTATACTTTCACAAAACCTCTAGGGCTTTCGACAGGATAACGGGTGAGCTACTGGTTAAGGCCGACCCAATACTGAACTTCAAGGAAGCTGTTGAGGATGTGAACAAGTACATAGAGCTCGACGACGAGTACGTCCTATCCCACCCTGAGGTCAGGAAGCTTGAGGAAGCCAAATACCTCCTCAACAGGATAGTACCTTATAAAGCAGTATACGAGGCCGTACTCCCGCTAGAGTCAAACCTAAAGCCATTTCTCTCTCTCAGCAAGAGGGTTCTAGAGGAGGACTTAGAGAGACGATTGAGGTCAATAGCGCCTGACATACCTGAGGACGTTAGGGCGGTCTTCGTAGACACACCAAAACTACCGACTAACCCAATGTTCGAGGAAAGCGTCGTAGCTATCCAGGGGCCTCACGGTGAGGTGCAGGAAATACCTGTAGGCTCAACCCTCACCGGACTAATGCCTAAGGAAATAGCGTTCATCAGGATCTACATAAGAGATAAGTACTCCAAGTACGCTGAAGCACTCAGGCAAATGGCCCGCGCCCTAATGGAAGGCGGGGGTGAGCTAAGGAGCTTCTACTAAATATGCTCACCTAAACTTGAAGCGTTTTTGCCCTTTAAGCGCATCACTCCTCGAGCGTACGGGTCGTCACACCGGGCGCACCAAGAGTTGTTCTTAAAGTCATCGATGAGTGTAGCTTAACAGCCAGCTCGACCCTCTCAGCGCCATCCTTACTTGCCAACGCTATCACGGCTCCCCCTCCGCCAGCACCTGTGAGCTTAGCGCCTAACGCCCCCGCGGCTCTAGCTGCGTAAACTATTTGACTTAACTTCATTGTGGAAACATTTAACGCCTCGAGCAAGCCGTGATTCATGTTCATTAGCGTGCCCACCCTAACGACGTCACCTTGTAGGAGGGCTCTCTCCGCTTCATTGGTCAGCCTACCTATAGCCTTCATTATTAACTCAACGAGTTCCTCGTACTTCTCCTTGAGGTTCTTAACGGCCTTAACCATCTCGGCGGTGGTGTGCTGCCTCTCCACATAACCTATTATTAAGGGCTCCTCGATACTAACGTCAAGCTCCCTCCTAACGAACTCCTTACCCTCCTTCCATATCTTAATAGTTCCGCCGAAGGACGCTATGGCCGTGTCCATCGGTGACGCTATGCCTTGAACAGCCTTCTCCACCTCCCACCCAAGCTTAGCTATCTCATCCCTCCTCAACTCGTACCCAAGGACCTTCGAGTAAGCGGCTATCGTGGCTACCGACACTGCGGCCGAGGTACCTAATCCAGCACCTACGGGCATCTCGGAACGCACCGTTAAGTTCACTCCTCCGCGAGCTCCTAGATAGTCTGACGTTATCTCAATCGCCTTTCTCAGATAGGCAACCGCTGAGAGTGTTTTACCGTAGTCTGTCCCTATTATTACGTCGTTACCACGGTACGTCACAACGACGCCCGGTACCCTAAGGTCTAAGGCAGCTATGACTACCGCGTCATCCCTCCTGGACTCAGCCGTTACCCACACCCTACGTCCTATAGCAGTAACTATCGCCGGGTAACCGTAAACTATCGCGTGTTCCCCGAACAATGTGACTTTGCCAGGGGCTGACGCCATCACCTTAACCAAGGCGGTGAACCACGATAGAATGTAATAGAGTGAGATTTATGTTATTCCCTACCTCACCGGAGGTACTGCTAAAAGTCCCTCACGGGTATTTAACCTCCATACCCCAAGCACCTATCTTAGCCTTGACTATGAGGTCGCCTTTCCACTCACTCTTGAGCCTTTCGTAAATTTCCTTAGTCACATCATGTATGTTAGCGGTGGAGTATATTCCGTGACGCTTCAGCGTTAGTGAAATCTCAAGCCTCCCTTCTTTCCTAACTTTGTACTTGAGCTTGTCCACGTAGAGACTGTATTTCCAGAGCACTTCCGGTATGGCGCCCAGTAGCCTCCAGATCCGCACGTCCTTGCTTAGGTCGTAGGTCTCCGAGTGAGTTTTCTTATGGTGGACAGTGACCCTGACCTTACCTGTGGCTTTATCCTCTCCTAGCGCCTCTATGTAGTGCCTTATCGCCGCAAGAACTATGTTCTCGGGTGGCGGTATCTCACTATCCTCATCGCATATTATATCAAGAACAACGTACTTCTTACTCTCAGCAAGGACGGTATTCGTTATCGGTACACCAACCTCCTGCAACTTTCTCGCAACGTAAGCCTTAATGCCCCCCGCTGCCTTAACTTCAGGTATTTCCTCCTTCCGCTTAACCTTCTCTTCCTTCTCGGGCTTCACCACCGTTACCTCGGCTTTGATTGGTTGCCTCTCCTCTCTTGGCTCAACCTTCTGCACTGGTTGCGCTAGGGCTTTACCCTTAAGTATGGCTTCCCTTAGGTCTGGGTCTAGCATTGAAGGATCGAAACTGTACTCTATGACCCTAACGCTCCCTATGCCAGCATCGGGGAGCTTACTTAATACCTTCAGCGCCGCTTCTCCGTAAAGCTTCTCATCGCCTATCCTCGTAATGCAGGCTATGATATTCCCACCATAGAGAAATAACTTGATCTCACCTACTTCCCTTCTCTCGGGACTCGCTAGCCTGAGGTGAGCGTAGCATAGTCCTTCCTTGCAACTTTCTCTTATAATGTTGGGCAGTTCTTCGTTAGGTTTTAGTGTCTTAGACATAACCACGGTTCCGTTCAGGAGTATCCTACTCATCAGTATGATGTCGTCCAATCTGTGACTTAGGTCGTTAATTACGCTGTCACTTCCTGAAGACTGGCTGTCCAAACTCATTGTTAAGAAAACACCTCCGAAGTAAAGAGGGGTGGTTCATGGAAATAAATTTTTCTTAATAAATGAATTTAGACAATACAAAATATGTTGTGCTTAACATCGAGGTCCTTAACCAATATTTTAGTATTATTCAACCCTCTTAGTCAAGGTTTTAGCGACGGAGGACGCGTTAGCCCATTGGAGCAAAAGCCTCCCCGCCGTTATGACGAATATTAAGCCTGAGGCAGTCATTACGAGTGATATGGCCGGGTGTGAAGTCAGTATCATTACCTCCTTCAACGCATCATAACCTCCCTGAATGAAGAAGAAGACGGCTATCGTGCGTGAGAACGGAGCCTTCAGCACCTTACCAAGGAGTATGTACGCTACAGCCGCCGCGGTAGCTTTGGAGAGCTCCAGAATCGCGGCAGAGACGTACGCCGTCCTCACAACAGGTAGTGACCTTACTGCCTCAGCCACCTCCTTAAGGGCTGCCACTACGTCATTATTTGATGCCAGTACGTGTATGTTTGATGTTGCCGTTAAGGCTACTTGATACGCGGTATTGAGCGATGACCTAGCCCAGATAGATAGTGCCGCGTAGGCGATGGCAGCCACCACGCTCGTCACCAATATTGCTTCGGGGGCTCTACGAAGTCCGCGTCCTTGAGTCTTCTCTGCCACCTTACTGAATATGCGTATGCCTAGGTAGAGGGCTAGGCCCGTGATTCCTGACGTGATGGCGCTAATTAAGTACGTGTCAGCTATGTTAAAGCCGACTAAGTAGTCCACACCCCACCTCGCGAGACTCGCGACGCTAGCGGTGACGTTGCCCGCGCTAGTAACGTTTGAAGCCTCACGTGACAGTAACTCGGCAACGTCCTGAGGCAGGGGCGGTGCGGCGACAGCAGTGTACATTAGTGCCAATATCCCTAGAATGACGTAGGTAGCGACGTAAACCTTAATCATCCTTGCTCCAACCTTAACGGCATGCGCTAAATCATCATTACTTGTACCAGTCAATGCCTCAAGCCCTAGTGAAAGGGCTATTAGCAGTAATTAGGTTTAAGGTCAAGCAGGGACGCACTTGAAAGTATCTTTGATTATGACCAATAACCATATAATTCACTATTATTGTGAAGACATGTGTGAAGTAAATTAGAAATCACCGCAGATACGGGGATGATGAACGTGCTCCCACCACACCTAAGGTTCGATTTCCGACGGGCGGAGGAAGTGATTAAGGAGTTTATTAGGAAGACCGTGGAGGCATCAGGCGCGTCGGGGGTCGTTATAGGGTTATCCGGCGGTAGCGACTCCTCTGTGACTGCCGCATTAGCCGTTCGAGCACTCGGGGCGGATAAGGTCAAGGCACTCAGACTCCCGGATAGGGAGTCAAGCCGGGAGTCCTTGGAAATCGCTGGTAAGGTCGCTGATACTCTGGGGTTGGAGGTCGTTACGATAGACATAACACCCATGGTTGAGTCATTCCTCAGGGCACTCGGCCTAACTTACGAGACGGCACCCAAGATCGTGAAGGGCAACATAAAAGTAAGGTCTAGGATGGTGACGCTATACGCGTTCGCAAACAAGGAGGGGAGGTTGGTGCTTGGCACCAGCGACAGGTCAGAGTGGTTAATAGGGTACTTCACTAAGTGGGGCGACGGCTGCGCCGACCTCTACCCAATCATAGGCCTATACAAGACCCAAGTAATGGAGTTCGGCAAGTGGTTAGGCCTTCCCGAGGAGGCGGTGACGAGGCCGCCGACACCCGACCTATGGCCGGGCCACACGGCCTACGAGGAGCTAGGGGTGACCTACGACCTAATCGACGAGGTACTCTACAGAGTGTTCGACGAGGGTATCCCACCCGGGAAGGTCCCGGAGGTTGCGGGCGTTCCCGAGGAAGTAGTTAAGCGCGTTATGGAGTTACATAAGGCAAGTGAACACAAGAGAACGCCGCTTAAGATGCCATTCAAGTCATTTAAGGAGCTCTAAAATCCCTAGGTTTTTATTAAGGCTTTAATTCTAATGGGGATTAACTCCATCCGTGCTACACTCCTCACTCCTCAGGCTCACATGCGCAGTCACAGCTAACCTCGCAGTCGCTGAAGCCCTCCTCAACACACATTATAGCATTATCCTCTGCCTTTCCTTCATCCTCCGCTTCAACTATCACCTCGCATTCACACGTGCATACGTACTTAGCCATGAAGCCCACCCAACTCATTAATTCATCAAGTGAGCGTTTAAAACTAGCAACGCTTATGCGCCCCAATACGCTGAAGGTACGTGAGGTGCGGATGATACTCGGAGGAGATCCCGTAAGGTATGCCGAACTAATCAGGCCAGACTCCGTTAGGGTTTGGAGAGATAGGGGCGTCAGAGAGAGGCTGAGCTGGTACTACAGGGTAATGAGGAACTCGGCTCCAGCGAAGTTCATTATAGCGAAGCGTATCCCGACAGACATCGACCCGACCGACAAGGAATTAGGGTTGGGTGAGTTGCTAAGAGTGCATTCAAGGCTTAAGGAGGAGTTCAACAGGGTCTGGAGGGACGTGCGTGAATCACCGAAGCCATGGAAGGAGATCCCGAGCGCTAAGCCGAAACACGCATTCCTAGACATTAAGGCGGCAATAGCATACCGATTAGCGAGCCCGTGCCAGCTCTGTGAAAGGAAGTGCGGCGTTAAGAGGGACTCAGGGGAGGTAGGTGCGTGTAGGGTTAGGGGGCTTAAGGCATGTGTTGATACGTACTTCCACCACGTTGGTGAGGAAGCACCGCTAGTGCCTTCCGGAACGATATTCTACACTGGCTGTAACTTCAGGTGCGTTTACTGCCAGAACTGGAGCATAAGCCAGCCAGCAACCCCCGTGGGTGAGGAGGGATGCTTAGATGCTAAGGAATTAGCCACTATCCAAGAATGGTTAAGGGTGAGTGGCGCTAGGAACGTAAACCATGTGGGCGGTGACCCCACACCTAACCTGCCGGTAATAGTTGACAGCCTAAGGTACTTGGAGATGAACGTACCTCAACTCTGGAACAGTAACATGTACTTAAGCGAGCTAAGCATGGAGGTCTTAGAAGACCTCATCGACATATGGTTGCCTGACATCAAGTACGGGAACGATGAATGCGCGGTTAAGTATTCGGGCGTGCCGAACTACGTCGAGGTGATCAAGCGCAATGTTGCGAGAGCGGTCAAGCACGGAGACATGATTGTCAGGCACTTAGTCCTGCCGAATCATGTGCGGTGCTGTACCGAACCCGTAATTAAGTGGCTCGCTAAGGCCGCCCCAAGCGCAGTACTGAACATCATGGACCAGTATCACCCGGACTACCTGGTTAGGTCTCACCCGGAGAAGTGGGGGGAGCTGGCACGCCATGTTAGTGGGGATGAGATGAGTGAGGCGTTCAGAATAGCTAGGGAGTGCGGTTACGGAGGGCCCGTTGGGGACCTATGGTATATCCCGCCTTAGCAGTAAGCACTAATGCTTAAAGGGAGTTCCTAACACTTAGTAATTATTGACGGGTTCCCGATGAGGGTAATTTACGCTTCCTTAATGCTCAATGCATTGGCTCTAATCCTGAAGACCTACGCCGTCCTTCACTCAACCTCCTCAGCAGTTGACGCCGAGTTCCTCCACACGCTAGGGGACTTCATAGGGTCAGCCCTACTAGCTACTGGCGCGGCCCTGATGTTCAGGAAACCCAGCCTGAAGTACCCCTTCGGCTTCGGAAGGACTCCCTACGTGCTCGGGCTAATATCAACGTCCATAATAGGGGGATTTCTATTCACTATCTCATTGAGCGCAGGAATCAACAGGCTCGTGAGCGGGGGCGCGGTAACCGCGACACAGGGGGCGTTAGTGACGCTCCTTACGGCGTTAGTGGCTGACGGCGTAATCCTCATATGGGCTGTGAGGGAGCACAGAAGCAATAGTGAGGACCCAGCAGTTAAGGGCACTATCGTCGAGAACCTCTCCGACTTAGTGGGTGACGTAGCGGCGATCTCCTCAGTCCTCACAGCAAATCCCCTCATGGACGCTTACGGTGCCTTCATAATCTCAGGCATACTGCTGTTCTCAGCCATTAGCCTAGGGTACAGGTACTTCAACGTACTCATAGGTAGGGCAGCACCTAAGAACGTCGTTGGCCGGGCGGTTAAGGTTGCGGTCGCCATACCCGGAGTCATCGACGTAAACGACGTGAAGTCCCTAGTAATAGGTCCTGACCAATACTTACTAATAATGGAGGTTGAAGCCAGAGAGGATGCCAGCGTAGAGGAACTGGAGAGGATTAGGGAGGAACTTAGGGTGAGGCTACAGGAAGCGGAACCCAGGGTAAAGTATTTAATAGTTGAGTTCGTCCCGCCACGCGCGCCGCCCGCAACGTTCAGAGACCTCCTAAAAAGAATAGTCAGGATGGGTGAATAAGGGGAACCTTCCTAAAGCATGTTCTGGAGTAACCCGTAAAAATGTAGCACGAAGTAAAGCTAATTACGCAGTACGATATTGTATTACATGGTGTTCGGCTAGTGGGTGTTACAGTATCGTTCCGCGTGCCCGAAGAATTGAAAAGAAGGATGGATAGGCTCCGCAAATACGTGAACTGGAGTGAGGAGTTAAGGAAATTCCTTGAACACCGCGTCAGGGAGTATGAGCAGGAAAGAGCGATAGAGGAGCTTGAGGAAATAATAAGGAAAATACCGTCAAGCCCAAGAGGTACAGCAACTAAGTACGTGAGGGAGGATCGTGATAGTTATTGATGCATCAGCACTAACGAAGTACGTGCTTCACGAGGAAGGCTGGGAAACAATAAGCACGTACATCAGGAGGACGAAACCTCTATACTCCGTAGACCATCTCGTGAAGGAAGTAGGGAACGCAATATGGAAACACTGCTACTTGAGGAAAGCTATAGAACAAGGCGAAGCCCTAAGACTTTACCAAGCACTTCTAAAGCTCATAGAAACGAAAGTAATTATCCTAGAGTCAGAAACAAGCTACACGCAGGTAGCATTACAAATAGCGCTACGGCACGGGATAACGCTTTACGACTCACTCTACGTAGCGCAAGCACAGAAGCTCGGGGAACTACTCACAAGCGACAAGAAGCAAGCAGAAATAGCTACTAAACTAAACATAAGAGTACACCTAATAACCTAGGCAAACCACAGGATCCCTCAAGGAGGCGAGGGCTAAGATTGATGTGTGGCGTAGCTTTATACCGGTAGTCACAAATTAGGCGATTGAGCATCAAGGACTCCGAGTTTATGAGGAGGGCCTTAGAGGAGATGCGCCGCCGTAAGTTAATGAAGCTAAAGGGAAGACTAAGTGAGAAACGTAATACGTTGGCTAAGATAAGCGTGGATGGGGTTATAAGGTTAATTCGCGGGACAGGGAGGCAAACCCAGGCCCAGAAGTCTTGGAGAGGACATTATCCGAATAGCTGTCTCCAAAGGAGTAACGGTTTATGATGCATCCTACATAGCCCTAGCCGCAAAACACGGCCCAACACTCGTAACTGAAGATCAGAAACTACCCATGCAACCCGTAACGTAGTTAACGTAAGTAAGCCTAGAATTAGGTAATGAGCAACGCATTTAATTTATAAAGGAGGCTTAACACAGGGGTGTTACTGCCTCCTTTGCCCCTCTACTGCTCTTGATTTATTGTTTGATAGTTGTTGAGGACATTGTTTAATTCTGTCTTTGACGATGTTTTATTGAGGTTGGGTGGCCTTGGTTAAGGTGTTATTGATTAGTGGTTCTGAGCTTGAGGATCTTTTAACGCCTGAGGTTTTGGTGGGGGCTATCGCGGACGCCTTCAAGAAGTTCTCGGAGGGAGCAACGGTCACGCCTTCCAGGACGGTTATGTGGGTTGAAGGTAATTGGTGGGGCATAATGCAGTCCTACGTTCCTGGTTATGGCGTTGGGGTTAAGGTAGTTAATGTGGTGCCTGCTAATGTTGAGAGAGGTCTACCCACTATTCAGGCTCTCGTCACGCTCTACGACCCTGTTACCGGGTCACCCCTAGCCGTCATGGAGGGATCCGTTCTTACGGCCCTTAGAACTGCGGCTGCTAGTGCTTTATCTGTGAAGTACTTGGCCCCTAGCGAGGCGGGGCCTGTAGCGATAATGGGTGCGGGGTACCAAGCAAGGTATCAACTACGTTTCGCCTTACATTACTTCGAGGCCACGGAGGTACGTATCTTCGACATCAGGCGTGAGGCTTCCGAGGCTTTCGCCAAGTACGTTGAGGGCCTCGGGCTTAAGCCCGTAATCACCTCAAGCCCTGAGGGGGCGATACGCGGGGCTCGGCTAGTTATTGAGGCATCAACCACTAAGGAACCGGTCGTGCTTGGCGGAGCGCTGGAACCCCCAGTGCATATCGTCAGTATAGGGGCTCACACGCCTGACTCCCGAGCGATCGATGATGACGCCATACTTAAGGCTAAAGCAGTAGTGGTTGACAGCCGGAAGGCGGTGATGGAGGAGACGGGCGACATAATCCAGCCCGTTAAGAGCGGGCTACTGAACCTAAGCGAGATCTGCGAGCTAGGGGAGTTAGTAGCTGGCAAATGTCCCAAGCCCATCAGGGGAGGGGGTATCACTATATACAAGAGCGTGGGGGTCGCGATTCAAGACGCCTGCGCTGCTGGCCTAGCCTATAAGCTCGCCAAGGGACGTAGGGTCGGAAGGGAAATAGAGCTCTAGAAGGGTTATCCACTCGTTTGGGTATCTAGGGTGTTTTGGTAATTGTGGAAACTTTAAGGCCTACGTGTGTTGTGCGTGATGAATTAATGTAGTGCACCATCAGGAAGTGTGTCCTATGATTGGCCGTTCCTATAAGGTGTCTCACGTGGTGGGCACCGATGTAGCCCCCGATGAAGCACCGAACCAAAATGAGGTGGCTGAGAGAAAAGCCCTGCAAACTCAAAATCACTGGAAATAACTCAAATATCATGCACGGGCAACCACCTACTCAACCTCCTCAATATCGCCGAGTATGCTGTCGAATAAGTAAGTCTTACCAGCCATCCTTATGAGCCAGTACAGCTTGTAGGCCTCAACCGACCTAGCAACCTTAATTTCAGGCGCTAGCATCACCCTCCAGTACCTGGCAACGTAGTACAGTGCGAACTTCCTCGCAAGTTTAGCAGACGCCTCACCACTGACTCTAGGCTTAACTATGAAGTCCTCGTCAACCTCATCCTCAAACGTCTCAGGAACGCCGTCGGTTGCGTACGCCCTCGCCCTAGCCCTATCAACGAGGACGGGCATTCTGAACCTTATCGGCTCACCCATAACCCTCCTGATACCGACGTCGAGCTCGAAGATCTCGTAAGGGTAGTAGAGCTTAGCAATCACCTTAGGCCCTCCCGGAACCTGCTTAAGCGGCTTTATGACGAGGATCTTCCTCAAGGAACCCATACCTACTCACCGGCCCCCTAGCTACCTCGGCGCTCATACATTTTAGCTTAAAACACCCGCAAGCTGGGCAGGCCTGTAGGGGAAGAGTTAGAGAAATTGAGAAAAACATGGACTATGTGTGGGGAAGTTTATTAGACTTTGACCTTAGCTAGTAAGCCCGTAGCCTTTATGTAGTGCTTGATGTAGTCTACCTCGCTTAACGCGATGGGCTCGGGCTCAACAGCCTCTAGCTCGCTTGGCGTGGGCTTCTCCATTAATTCAAACACCTTACTAACCTTCTCAGCGGGAGGTGCGGGAGTCGCGTAGCTTGTGACTATGGCGACGATAGTCGCCATCGGGAAGCTTATGAGTAGCTCGTACCACCAAGCGGCAAACTTCGGGTCTATGTAGTACCTGGCATATACCCACGGGACCCACGTGAAGAGTGTGACAATGAGCGCTGCTACGGCAGCTGCTAATCCGCGCTTACCATCTCTCTCGATGAGGGAAGAACCTATGAGCGTTGTTATGAACACTATTATCGGTACGGATGCTGCCAGCAGGGGTAGCTGTGCGTTGTAATTCCCTCCAGGAGCGAATATATATCCCTTAACGTAGCTCTTCCATATAATGACGCCGGAGGCCCCCGCCATCATGGCGGCGAAGGCGCCGCTGGCCGTCATCCTCTTCCAGAGTACGGAGAGTAACATTACCGAGCCGAAGGCAGCGCCTAGACCTCCCCACGCGAACAGCACGAAGTAGTACACTGACTTGCTGAAGAATAGCGCCCAGAGAAGCGCTATGATGCCTATGGCGAAGGTAACGATCCTGCTCCACAACACGAGTCTTTTCTCCTCCAACCCCTTCCTGAAGGTCCTCCTGTAGATGTCCTCAACGATGGCTGATGCCGCAACGAGTAGCTGCGAGTCCGCAGTGCTCATCATAAGGGCTACGGGCGCGGCAAGGACCACGCCAGCTACTACGGGGTGAAGCACACTTAGTGCCAACATGGGCATGGTGTATTCCGTGGAGCCCATTTGCTGTACCTTAGCGGCTACGTTGGGCATTACCCTGGCTATCCATCCAGTGGCTTGGGCTAGGTAGTACACCACGAGCAGGAGTAGCATAGCGGTTATGGCTGCCTTCTTGAGATCCTTAGGTTTCTTAATCCCCATGAACCTAACCGTTATGTGTGGGTTACCGGGCCAGCCGAAACCTATTGCTATGTAAGACAACATTATGATTAGCAGTAAAGCTCCCGTGTACTCGTAGCCCCAGAAGTTATTCAGGGAGAGTAAGTTCAGCCCCTGCTTATTAACTGTCGTGGCCGCCATCTTCTGGGCCAGCCCTAGCGGACCGCCAACGGCGGCTAAGCCAGCGATTACTATTAATATGAAGCCTATGACGGCCCACCAGCCCTGCACGTAATCAGTCCAGCACACAGCGAAGAATCCGCCTAACACTGTGTAAATTATCATGACAATAGCGCCGACAATAATCCACAACTGGAGGTTAGTCGTTATACCTGAGGTCGCCGCGATCGCAGCGAAGACCTTCCCTGAAGCGAGGAACTGGGCACCCACATAGGCGCTCAGGAAGAACGTTATAATCGCGGCGGACACGATCCTTAGCACACCTCTCACCTCACCGAACCTAGCCTCAAGGTAGGTAGGTATTGTTAACGCTCCCACGGACTCGGTGAATCGCCTAATCCTCCTGGATATGGTTGTCCAGCAAAGCAGGTCCGCGTAGAAGCACCCTATAGTGTTCCACGTGGAGTTAATGCCCGAACTATAGCCCTCACCAGGTAATCCTAAGCCTACCCAGCCACTCATCTCGCTGGCTCGCTCGCTGAAGGCAATTACGTAAGGGCCTAACCTCCTGCCACCTAAGATGTAGTCAGCGAGGCTCTTAACGTACTTCTCAACTATTATACCTATTATCAGGACTATGGCAAAGTATATGGCTAAGGTAGCGAATATTGTTTCAGCAGTACCCCACCCGGCCATTACTCACTCCCCTCCGATGAGGTCTCCTCTTTCGTGCTGAGGAGACCCATCGTCACGCTGACAGCGGCGAGGAGCATCAGAACTTGAATCACTATCTGCCCTATGAAGAACGTGGCTGGGTTCGTGTACGCCAACGCTATCATTACTATGATACCTATCGC
>WAOL01000039.1 GCA_015521295.1 Desulfurococcales archaeon | reverse complement strand
GCGGGGGGCCGCGCCGCTTGATGAAGGGCTTACATCATCTGGCTTCGTGATTTGTGATTTTAGTGTTTCTGTATGCTTCCTTGCTCTGAGGGTTACGTGGCGTGATTATGAGCTTTAACTGCTTATGGATTTGCTGATGACCCTAGTTCCCGAGACTCATTCCTCGATGAATAAGGGGAAGGACTAAGGGAACAATGATGAACTAACCACGGAAGCTAATACAATGTGGTGAGAAACAGTTTACCTTTAAGGTCTGAATCACCTTCTTTGAGGGGCATCAGGAATGTCGGATGAGAGGTTAGGTCGTCTGCTGGAGATGCTGGCGGATGTTATGCGTGTGGCTCACGCTAGGGGCTTAATTAACGTGTTAGGGGGTAACGCGAGTTTCAGGTGGGGTGATGGCTTCTACATAACGCCTTCCCAAGTACCTAAGCACAGGTTATCGCCGGAGGACATGGTTTACGTGCCCTTCGATATGGAACCCCAGAAATCATTGACGGGCAAGAAAGCGTCGATGGAGTGGAGGATGCATAAGTACATATATCAAGCTCTCCCTGAGGTTAACGCCATAGTACACACGCATAATCCCTTCACGCTGGCGCTATACTCTGCTGGGTTAAGCGTGAATCCTGAGGACTATATCGAGGCTTACTCCATAGGGAAGTGTGTCGCAACAATCCCCTACATACCTCCGGGGAGTGAGGAACTCGCTAAGGCAGTTGCGAACGCCGTGAGGAAGTGTAGGGTCGTAGTGCTACTTGGTCACGGGGTAGTTGCCGCGGCAAGAACCCTCTACCAAGCGCTAGACGCTGTTGAAGCCCTCAACGATATCTGCATAGCTGAAGCATTAAAGCACGTGATAACCTCCTCCGAGAAGGCCAAGATGATCGGGAGGGAGTTCATGCAGGGAACGGGCAGATACAGAAGGGCCGCGCCTTAATGGAGGAAGTTAAGGAAGCCAATAACCAGTAGCACCACCGTCGCTACGACGGTTCCTCCTTGAATTAAGTGATTAACCCATGATGGGGCACGTCCTTTCAGAGCCTCACTAACTAGCCTACCGCCGTCCGAGATGTAGAGGGGTGCGGCGTTAATCATGCTTAAGGAGATGTTGACTATGCTTAACCAGAATAGGAACCTAGCGCTATAGAGGGCTGAGGCTGGGGTTTTCCAGGAGGGCAGGTCAGCGATGTATATCCCTATTTTCTCGTTTGCCGGTTTATGAATGACGAACACCTCGGTATGGTTCTCCACAGGCTTAACTATCTCTCCTCCTATGACCTCTGCCCTAATGACTTCAAACACAAGTGTAGCGTTCCTCGGGTATATGGGGGCGAGGAATTGCTGTAGCATCTGAATCGAGTCTATCCTAGTCCCGTTGATGGAGACTATAATGCTTGGTGCCGGTAGCCCAGCCCTAACCGCTGGGGCCTCCGGATTGTTCACGAGTGAAACAATTGTTAGCTCGGTCGTTATCTGTGCTGACACCACGGGCATTAACCCCATAGCTATGAGAAATAAGACGGTATTCGCCAGCACCCCGGCAGTGAGGACTGCGGCTTTCGCCTTAAGCGACGCCTTCTCGAAGTCCTCCTCACTTGGACGTACGTAAGCCAAAGGGAATATAATGAACAGGCCTACCCCCCACGCCTCAACACGCCAGCCCTCAGCATAAGCTACTATAGCGTGCATTAGCTCGTGGGCTGCGACACCAATCGAGAGGGCTAGCAGAATGTAGAGGAAGGATCTCAGACCTATGGTCACGCCAGGTATTATGGGTACGAACGGTGATGAAGCTTGCGCTGCGCCGCGGATGAATAGCGAGGATATTATGTGACATATTGCGGGAAGCACCTGCCAGTAGAAGAGTGCGAGGACAGCAGCGAAGTTCACGAGTCCGGCGATGAGGACGCCCACCCTGAAGACACGAGATTCGCTTAATCGCTTGAACCTTGGCACCTTACCCATGTCAACAAGTATCATGAGCGGCATCACGTTAACGCCGCGTTTCCTAAGCCTTTCCGCCGTGCCAGGCTTCAGCATTACTGCGATCGATACAGCCACCTCGGCAACGACGATCGCTATCATCACCGCGTACGCAGGATCTAGCATTAAGTTAGCCCCTCACCTACACTAGCGATAGCGTTAATTAATTTGCAGGTGGAACGCAATGACTTATAAGGTAGCCTCAATAACGTGAATGGTTGATAAGGAATGTCAAGAAGGAAAAGAGGAAATGACAACACAGCGGTCGGCATACTCGTGCTTGCCGTGCTAATGGTAATAGCCATAGCGCTAGGTTGGTATGGCCTACAAATAGAGGAGGCAGGCAAGACAGCGTCAACACCTACATCATCAACGCAGACGACACCCACCACCTCATCAACGACGTCAACCCCAACTAACACAACAAGCCAGCTATTCACGGTAGTTAACATGACCACAACTACCTCCGCAACAAGCACTAGCACCAGTTAATCCTTCCCGGTAGGGCAGTGTAGGAGTAAGCCCTGCCCTTAACTTAGTTTGAGCTTCACTAACTCACAGGTCTTTACGGATTCCCCAGCAAGGGTTCTTAATACGTCCCTCGTAATCCGAGAGTTCACCGACGTAGTAGTCTAGGTTGAGGAGGAAGTCCCTGAATGCGTGTATGGGGACTATGAATGATCCGTTAACGTATCCCCGCACGCTCCCGGTGAGGGTCACTATTACGGGCACCACCCACTTGGCTTTAGCGAGGATCCTAGCCCCTTTCCTGAGTTCCGCGCACTCACTGCACATTAGCTCTACCTTAGCTCTATGAGACTTCGCCATCTCCCTCAACTTCCATGATTTGCTGTAGCCCGGTGACCAGTGCTTACAGTCGATCGCTAAGGAGTAACCGGATACCGCATCAACCGCTAATACATCGATCTCGAACCTACGGCTCCGAAGCCTGACGGACCTCACCCCCTCGAACCCTGACCTACTCAAGTACACAAGCACCAGCTCCTCGAAATCCCTCCAATCGAGTAGGGCCGCTACTCTGAAGGGATCTGCCCCCAGCTCCATCGCCTTCAGGGCTACCGGAACTAATGACTTAAGGCAATACTTACCGTCAAGACTAACGTAGAACGTGTCGAAGGACTTCATCATGTCAAGCGAAACCTGTCCTCCCTCATCGGGGTCGATACATCTGCCCCCCTTGGACAGCGTCTCTATCAACTCGACGAGCTTACGGAAATCGTCAGAAAACCCCCTAGGGCTCGTCACCGATCCGAGATCACCTCCCTCATCATCCACGAAGTTCGATTCACCGGTTCCTTAAAAACGAGTTTTTAACGTTCCCATCGTTTTAGAGAGAAGCTAAGCTTATATGCTTAGGAGGCAGTGGTTAGGGAGGGACTGGGTGCAGGTATTCAGGGAATCATATGCTGCTATATCGAGATTCATTATGAATGCTTTAGACCGCATATCAGATAATGAGATAAAGCAATTGGTCGATACCCTCGTCAACGCGTATAACGACAGTAAGAAGGTTCTCGTCATAGGTGCTGGCCGCTCAGGCCTTGTAGGCAGGGCATTCGCGATGAGGCTAATGCACTTGGGCTTCAACGTTTACGTGTTAGGTGAGACGATCGTTCCTGCTCTACACCCGGGTGACGTGGTTATCGCGATATCTGGTTCCGGACGTACGAAGCTCGTCGTTACGGCGGCCGAGGTGGCGAAGTCCGTCGGCGCGACGGTCGTGTCGCTGACTACGTTCCCTGAGTCACCGCTTGGAAAGCTTTCAGACCTGATAGTGCAGATACCGGGTAGGACTAAGGTGAGTTCAGAGGATGACTACAACGTTAGGCAACTCATCGGTATTTACGAACCCCTAGCACCTCTCGGAACGCTTTTCGAAATAACCACGATGGTTATTCTTGACTCCGTGGTCTCTGAACTCATGGTGAGGCTTGGGAAGACCGAGGAGGATCTTAAGAAGAGACACGCTAACATCGAAATATGATAACGGGGAATTGACTAGTATGAGCACTAACTTAAGTGGTGAGGCTCCAGGGAAGCTGAGGTCCTATGGGGATTCTCTACGCCTGTTCAACGAGGCCGTAGACCTTCTATCGAAGGTTAAGGACGATAACTGGAGGGAGATCATGGGGGAAGTGCTGAGGAAGTTGCTGCAGGCTCTAATACTGCTTAAGGGAGGGGGTTTCCGACCCCCTTCAGACCTCACGTACTTAGCTGCCCAAGCATTGGAGGTAGGCGCCATAGACGATAAGCTATTCGCATTAATTGTCGAGGCTAACTTAACGCTAAACAACTACTCGCGCTCAGGAAAAAACTTCGTCATTAGGGTTGCGTCCGCCCTGCTTGAGAGAGCTGCTCAGCTTGATCCTTACTTAAGTCAGCAGATGCTTTTATTCAGATACTAGCTACCTTATACCATAGGCAGTGATGACTAGTTAATGGGCGGTCCCGACCGCTGAGTTCGTGAGGAGGCGGTGGCTGTCTGAGCCCTTACCTACTGCCCCTAACTATTGCTTCGACAACCTTCGTTACTTCAGCCACGTGTATGGCGTCGCGCGGCGGTCTCTTCCCCAGCATCTCTTTCGGTAGTGGGTCGCTGCAGTACATCGCCTCACTCACGACGCCGAAGAACTCTTGGGGAGGTAGGATCGCGGCCGCCCTAACCTCGCCTTTCTTAATGTTTAGTATGTTAGTAACTATGGTTAACCCGAATTTCTCCGTTCCCGCCTTAGTCACGTAGAGCCTCTCCGCCTCAGGATGCCTCATCACGGAAACAACCTCCACTGCCACAATGTCCACGGCGTTCTCGGGCAGGTTCTCCTCCCCTAAAGCCAGCCTTGCCCTCAGGTTAAGTAGTTGGAGTAGGGAGTACTTTATCTCGGCTAGGAGGAACCTCGACCTGCCCTCAACCCTAACCCCTTTAGGCGGGAGGAGCTCTGCCGAGAGCTTGCGGGTGGTCTCCGTCAGCTTAGATAGTGGCTCGTACTTAAGGAGGTACTGGAGCGGCAGGTATGAGTGCTTGATCGCTTGAAGGTATCCGTTCACCTCACGCAGAAGGTCGAGAACTTTATTCTTATGGATCGGGTAACTCAGCGACCACGACTTAACTCTCTTGTCGAGCCTCCGCAGGGCATCCTCCGCAAGTAATATGCGGTAATCCTTTGAAGTATCCAATACCGCACCCCAAGATTAAACTGCCCAGCGATTATATTGGGTTATGTTATTGCAGAGCATGCTGCGTTAATTGTTTTAGCTCACATTCATAAACTCAATGATAATGCAGTATGCTAAGGTGTGGGCAATGCAACCAAATCGCAGGGCCGCGTTTGAGGTCACGTCATCGAGAACTAGGGAGATAGCATTGCTTAACCTGGTGATTAATGGTGTGGAGTCTATCATCGCTGAGTACGGGTGTGAGTCCGTAGGCGTTGAGCTCCCTGAGGCCTCCGGCGGCAAGCTAATGGTGTACTGCAGCAGCTGCGAGGAATTCCCAGAGGAGGGGTTCGAACTAGATCAGGTCGTGGAATACGGC